>JAGAUC010000258.1 GCA_017621015.1 Clostridia bacterium
CTTTATTGTACGAAAAAAGTTCCTTCTCCCCAAAAAGTTTTGAGGGGGTGTGGGGGTACTTTTTCAAAAGTACCCCCGCGCGTCCCTCCCCGACAAATCAAAATTTGAAGATGTTACGGGAAAATCTCCAAAAGGGCGGAGGGGGTGTGGACGATGCGGTCGGCACCGGCCTCGCGGAGCACCGCCTCCGAGCGGTAGCCCCAGGTAACGCCGACGGCGAGAAGCCCCGCGTTTTTCGCGGTCTGCATATCAACGTTGCTGTCACCGACCAGAGCACACTGTTCGGGAGAAACGCCAAGCTCGTCAGCGAGTGTAAATACACATTTTGGATCGGGCTTGGCCGCCACACCGGGGCGCTGGCCGCGCGAGATCTGATAGGTGCCGTCGGGCAAAAGCGCCTTGGCAAGCGGCGGCATGTAGTCGTCCGGCTTGTTGGAGAGAATGGCGATGAGATAGCCACGCCTATGCAGCTCGGTAAATACCTCGGGAATGCCCTCGTAGGTGGTCTTGGTCTCCATATAGACCTTGTCGTACATTTGGCGGTAGAGTGTGAGCACCTCGGATACCTTGTCTTCGTCAGCCTGCAGGGGCAGGGGGAGCGAGCGGCGGATGAGCTCGCGGGCGCCGTTGTTGATGTTGCGAAGCACGTCGTCTCTTGTGTTTTCGGGGTAACCAAGCGCGTTCATGGTGAGATTGATGCCGTGCTTTAAGGCATCGATGGTGTCGGCAATCGTGCCGTCGAAATCAAAAATAACTGCCTTGATGTTGTTCATATTCTTAATCCTTTTGGTGGTTTTTGATCAGTTTTTTGGCGGAAAGAAGTCCGTCGAGCGCTGAGGAAATGATGCCGCCCGCGTAGCCGGCGCCCTCGCCTGCGGGATAAAGGCCGCGAAGCGCCTGACCGCTCTCGTCGCGCAAAATGCGAATGGGAGAGGTGGTGCGTGTTTCCACGCCCGTCAGTACCGCGTCGGGGAGATAGAAGCCCTTTTTGTAGGCATCAAATTCGGGGATCGCGGCCCTGAGGCTTTCGGTGGCAAACGAGGGAAGGCAAAGGTCAAGCTCCCCGAGAATGACGCCGCGCGGATAGCTCGGTCTGACCTCGCCAAGCGCTTTTGAGGGCCTTTCGGCAAGGAAATCCTCCATACGAACGGCGGGGGCGCGGAAATCGCGCGCCATCGAAAACGCCAGTCTTTCGTATTTCTCCTGAAAGGCGAGACCCGCCATCGGATCGCCCCCAAAATCGTCCGGAGTGACCGAAACGAGCAGAGCCGCGTTTGAGTTTTCGGCATCGCGCGCGTGAAGGCTCATGCCGTTGGTGACAACGGCGCCCTCAAGCGAGGTGGCCGCCACAACACTGCCGCCGGGGCACATACAAAAGCTGTAAACGCTTCGTCCGCTTGAGAGATGCGTCACAAAGCGATAGCTGGCCGCCCCAAGCTCCTCGGGAGGCGTTTGCCCGTAAAACATACGGTCAATGTGCGTGCGCGGATGTTCCACGCGAACACCGATGCCAAAGCCGCGTGCCTCCATCGGGAGACCGTGGCGCTTCAGCATACGGAATACGTCGCGCGCGCTATGGCCGGTGGCCAGAATCAGCGAGTCGGTCTCAAGCTCGACCGCTTTGCCGCCGTGGCGATAACATACACCGCGAACGCCGTTTTTTTCAAAAAGAATGTCCTCGAGCCTTGCGCCGAAATGCACCGTTCCGCCCAACTCCTCGATCTTTTGGCGAATTTTTTTTACCACGCCGCGCAAAAGGTCGGTGCCAATATGTGCGTGCGCGTCGTACAGGATGCGCTCGGGTGCACCTGCCCATATAAGCGTCTCAAGGATCTTGCGCTTATCGCCCGTCATCGAGCCGATCTTGAGCTTTCCGTCCGAAAAGCTGCCCGCGCCGCCCTCGCCGAACTGCACGTTGTTTTGCTCGTCCAGCATGCCTCCGTCAAAAAACGATGCGACTGCCCTCGCTCGGGTGTCCACGTCAAACCCGCGCTCCAGAACGATCGGTCTTGCGCCGCATTCCGCTAAAAGGAGCGCGGCAAACAGCCCTGCGGGGCCAAGGCCCACTACGATGGGGCGCTTGGCAAACGGCTTTGCCTCGGGCAGGGAAAAAGGGGCCTCCTCGTAGGCGCTTGCCCGTCTGCGCTGGATCAAATGCTTTTCGCTTTTTGTGTCCAGCGACAAAAGCACCGCCGCCTTGTAGTGGATGTTCGCCGTGTCATCGGCGTTTACCGCCAGGCGCAGAAGGCGCAAAGAAACGGACGGGGAAAGCTCCCGTCCGAGGCGCTCGGCGCAATTTTTTCTCAGGGTCTCTTTGTCAAACCCCAGCGGTAAAACCACATCGACACGAATCATTTTATCCTCCAAAAGCTCCTTTTTTCCAAAGCAAGCAATAAGAGTGTTCCCAGTACCCCGACGGACAGAATCTCGCCCGCGCCAACGCCTGTCGCAAGGATCCACCATCCCTCACCGAAGCCGTAGGCGTATTTTAGTACGAAGGGGACGATCACGGTGTTAGCAAGAATAGGGGGCAGGATGCAAAGAAAACGAAGCTTTCCTCTAAGGGAGCGCATGGCGTACGTGCCAAGCGCACCGATCAGCGTAGCAAGCGTTCCGAAGATGACGTCTGCCCAGATGCCGCCACTCACCAGAAGATTGGAGAGAAAGCAGCCAACCGTAAGTCCAACGACCGCTTCCGGCATAAAGAAGGGGAGGATACAAAGGGCCTCCGAAAAACGAAGCTGAGGTGTCATGTTGGCAAGTCCCAAAGCTCCGCAGAGCCAGGTGAGTACGGTGTAAAGGGCGGCGATCATGGCTGCACGGCAAAGCGCAGCGACTTTTCTTGTGGATTTCATAACAGTTCTCCTTAGTTTTGTTTTAAGTGAGGATGGTTTCGAACTCACTGCCACTATCATATCACACTTTGGGTGATTTTTCAAGAGGAAAACCAAAAGAACCGCCGAAAATCGGCGGTTCTTTTGAAGATTATTTATTGTTCTCGCCAAGAGAGGCAGCGGCACTTCCGATCTGCTCGATCTGCTTGACCGTATGCTCGGAGGCTCCCAGCTTCTCGGCGGCGTCGCTTATAGCGGTGGATATATGCGTGATGCTTGCAGCGTCGATCCTTCCCTCTGTGATGCAGTAAACGGCGGTGGGTAGAATGACCATCAGCGCTCCCATGACCGTTTGCACAGCGGCGTTTTCGCCGAAAATCAGAGAGAGGATACCGGTAAGCACAGTAAGTGCCGCCAGAATAAATTTGCGGCTGGTTAATTTTTGGATCAGTTCGGGTCTCATAAAATTTCCTTTCTTTTGTTATTTGAGAATGAGCATCAGGATCGCTCCGACAAGCGTTCCGACAAGCGCACCGACGATCTGCCTTGCCACCTCATCGCGCATTTTTCTTGCGCTTTTTGAGGGGGCGATCTCAAGACTGGCTACCCGGGTTGCCGTTTCGCTCATGGTCTCGCGCATTTTGCGTTGCTCGTCGGTGGAATACTTTTGCTCGGTGGCAAGCACCTCAACTGCGGTTGCCATACGGTTGAGGCTTTTGCCAAGCTCGCCGTACTCCTTTTCCATATGGTTGAGACGGTGTGTGTTGGAGCGCGAGCGCTCCTCGGTTTCGATCAGCTTGGTCAAAAGCTCCTCTTGATTCAGGGTCATGTCTTATATTTCCTCGGAAATGGTTCGGTCTTGAATTTCCGAATATTCCTCCTCCGAGATCTCGTGCCACGCCGTAGCATCGACGTTGGTGTCTAGATGAACGATCCTTCCGAAATGCTTGCCGTCGGTAAGCACGCGGCCGTCCTCAGCGTAAAGTGTGATTCTTGTTTTCATAGGTACCTCCTTATATCAGCGAAACTGTCCAGTTGGTTTTGGTAGAGAGAAGGGAATCCCACTCCTGGTCCGTAAACGCATTTTTTACGGCTGCGAGACTAAGCGTAACGGTAAGCCCCGTGGTAGTGTCCGAAAGGGCGCGGATGATTCCCGTAAGACTTTCCTTTGAGAGCCCGGTGCTCCAGCGAACATTAAACTCGTTTTGCGCGATCGTACCGACAACATTCATCTCCTCAAGGGCAGAACATCCCGCAAACCAGTTTGAGAAGGTCGTCTTATCACTGATCTCGAGTGTGGGAATGCGTTTTAAACGGCTTGTCTGATAAAAAACCATTCCGCTTCCCAGACCGGGCACCGAAATGGTGACCTTTGTGTCGGTGAGGCGCTTGTTGTTCATATACATATAGCTGGCGCCGTAAGTGTCGGATGCGATGATGGGATACGTGGGATTGTAAATGGCATCGTTGAAGAAATCGCCGCGAAAAGCGCTATCGTAATTGTGACAATTTCCGTTTTGCTGAAATTCAGCCCAAAAATCCGAGCGATAGGCCTCGCGTCCCTCAAGATGCCCCTTTTGGCGACCTGCCTCGTGTACCTGGTCATAATCGTCCTTAGCTCTCAAAATTTGCTCTGCAACCGTCACGTGGCATCACCTCCGTAAACCAGCGCCTGTGCATAGGCGTGAAGCTCGTCAAGGGTGTCGCTCACGGCGCCGAGACGGTCATCGATGTGACGGTCGAAATAGGCAATGTCGTCGGCGGTGAAGTAGTCAACGCCGCGCATGGGCGTATCACCTTTTGGCCCCGCGTCACCGATTTCGCCCTTTTCGCCGCGCTCGCCACGCGGAAGCGAGAAATGAAAATGGACGTGCCCATCTTGTTGCGTTTTGCTTACGGCGGCGGGAGAATCGTCATCGAGTGTCTCACAAGAAACACTCAGTGCCTCGATAGCCTGCTTTGCCGCGATGGCGTCGGCACTTGCCGCCAGCGTGTCCTCCAGCCAGGAGTCCTTGGGATCGGGGGGATCTCCCACCGGGGCACGCGCCTCGGCCGTGTATGTTTGAAATATAACCGATTTTACAAGCTGCTCGCCGACGTAATAGGAAAGCTCGCACTTTCCCTTACCTGCAACCGAGGTGTCGGCTGCGGTGAGCGGCCAGATCAACACGTTCCCCTCCTGACTTACCGTGCAGGGATAGGGGGTCTCCGCTCCGGGGAGAAGGGCGGCAAGCGTAGCTACGCCGAAGCCGTAGGTCTCCTGCCAAGGGGCAAGATCAAACAGGATGCGGCGTGCCAGATGTTCTCCCCGGTGTCCAAGATCAACGCGGGAGAATTCGTGTGCAAATATAGATTTCATATGGTTCCTCCTTTAACATCCATAGGGTTCGTATATCTACTGTCACCCCGGGCAGGCGGGGGCACATACCGACATATGTCAAAGCCACGACCGTGGCTTGCCCTTCGCTTCGCCTGCCGAAAGCCGAACCTTGCGCTCGGCTCGTTTTTATTATAGCTTTTGTATTCCGAATTGTAAATGTAGAAAATTCAAGAGTTTGCCGCGAGAAATTTCCGTTTTTGTGATAGAAGGCACACAAGCGTGGCATAGAATAAGCAGTAGAAAGTGGAACAAGTCTTGAAAACTTCCAAAAACATCTTTACAAACCAGCAAAAATATGGTAAAATGAAACAGAAAAAGAGAGAAAAGCAGACAAGGAGTGACGATTATGCACAAAAACCCTGTAATTACCATTGCCCGCCAGTTTGGAAGCGGCGGACATGAGATCGGCAGACGGGTGGCCGAGCTTCTCGGCATCAAGGTCTATGACAAGGAGCTGATCCAGATGGCCGCGGAGAAGAGCGGCTACCATCCCGAGGTGCTTTCCAAGGTGGACGAAAAGGCGGCGGGAAGTCTTTTGTATACGCTGGCGATCGGCGCATCCAGAATGGGCGGTCTTGCGGGCAACTATGATATCCCGATCAACGATAAGCTTTTCATCGCACAAAACGAGATCATTCAGGAGCTGGCCGAGAAGGAGCAATGTGTGATCGTGGGACGTTGCGGTGACTACGCCTTGCGCCATTTCGAAAACAAATTCTCAGTCTTTATTTACGCCGACATTCCCATGCGTGCGGCAAGAATTATGGAGTCGCGCGGCATTTCCGAGTCGGAGGCGAAGAATTTGATCGCCAAGGAGGACAAAAAGCGCTCAGGCTACTATAATTTCTACACCGGACAGAAGTGGGGCGCGGTTGAGCGCTACGGAGCCGCCTTTAACACCGCGGTTCTTGGCATTGAAAACACCGCAAAGATCATTGCGGATATCGCACGCTCCTTCTCTTAACAGTTTGTTTACAAAAAATTTATCTTTATAATAAATTTACATCTTGACAAGACCGCGTATATGCATTATGATATTATGGTAAATTTTTGATAAGGAGAACAATATAATGATCTACATTTGCGAACTGTGTGGCTATGAGTATAATCCCGAGGCAGGAGATCCCGATAACGGTATCGCTCCCGGCACGGACTTTGAGGACCTTCCCGAGGATTGGGTGTGTCCGCTTTGCGGCGCCGGCAAGGACGATTTTGAGGCTGTGAAAACGGCCGGCGATGACGATTCCGACGAGGCTCTGTAAAAAAATAGAAAGAATGCCGATTCCATTGCGAATCGGCTTTTTTTATGTCATAAAGTTTGCCTTTTTCTCCGACAAATGATGGCTCTTTTCCTTGACAAAAGAGGGGAATGCGTGTATAATATAAGAAACAAAAATCGCGTGGGAGAGTGGGGAAGATATGAAGAAGATACTTGCCATTGACGGTAACAGCATTTTGAACCGGGCGTTCTACGGAATCCGCCTTTTGAGCAACCAAAAGGGCGTGTATACCAATGCTGTCTACGGCATGGTCAACATCGTGATGAAGCAGATCGAGCAGCTGGCTCCCGATTATTGCGCGGTGGCCTTCGACCTGAAGGAGCCGACCTTCCGCCACAAGCTTTACGATGCGTATAAGGCAGGCCGTCACGCCACGCCGCCCGAGCTTTTGATGCAGCTTCCCATTGCCAAGGACTGTATGCAGGCGCTCGGCCTTACAACGCTGGAGAAGGCGGGCTACGAGGCAGATGATATTCTTGGACGGATCTCGGCACTGGCCGGGGCTAAGGATTGCCACGCGTATCTGCTGACCGGTGACAAGGACTCCTTGCAGCTTGTCTCGGAGCACACAACCGTGCTTCTCGCCACCAACAACGATACCGTTCCCTTTGACCGCGCGGCCTTTACGGAAAAGTACGGAGTGGACGCGACGCAGTTTGTCGACGTCAAGGCGTTGATGGGAGACAGTTCGGATCATATTCCGGGCGTGCCGGGAATCGGAGAGAAAACGGCGCTCAAGCTGATCTCCGAGTTTGGTAGTCTGGATGCTTTGTACGCCGCGCTCCCGTCTGCTACGCTTACCAAATCGACCAACGAGAAACTGCTGAACGGCAAGGACAGTGCTTACCTCTCGCAGACGCTCTCGCGCATTCTGCTGGATACGCCCGTGGTGGATAGCCTTTCGGAGATCGCCTACCGCGGCATCGACAAGAGCCGTGCTTACGAGCTTTTTATGGACCTTGAATTTTCGGCGTTTGTCAAGCGCTTTGGCCTTGAGGACGTACAAAAGGAAGCGGTGCCGGAGGCAAAGGCTGTGGAAAGGCTTTCGGTCAATGCTCAGGAGCTTATGACCTCCTTAGCGGATGCCGAGTATATTGCTATGGCAGAGACCGAGGAGGGCTTGGCCTTTGCCGATACCGAGCATGGTTATGTTTATACAGGAAAAATAGCAGAAATATCTGACTTTTTGTCTCAAAATAGACAAAAAGTTGTTTGCTATGATTGCAAATCGCTTTATAAATCGATGAGTCGCCAGGGCGTGGACTTCCGCGGTGCCTACCACGACGTAATGCTGGGCGCCTATGTACTTGACCCGTCGGAGAGCTCGTTTGACTTTGCGCGCCTTTGCACGGCATACCTTGGCAAGATGCCGAGCGGTGTGGACGTGTCCCTGCTTCTTCCGCTTTACGAGGCGATCGAGGCCAAGATCCGCGAGAACGGGCAGAGCGCGCTTTTGTATGAGATCGAGATGCCGCTGGCGGCGGTGCTGGCCGATATGGAGCTTTGCGGCTGTCGCGTGGATATGGCGGGGCTTGAGGACTACGGCAAAAAGCTTCTTGCGCTTGAGGACGAATACAAGGAGCGCATTTATTACCACGCAGGCGGCGAATTCAATATCAATTCACCCAAGCAGCTTGGCGAGGTGCTTTTTGAGCGCCTGATGCTTCCTGCGGTCAAAAAGACCAAGACCGGTTATTCCACCGATGCGGAGGTACTGGAGAAGCTTCGCGCCTACCACCCGATCGTGGATGATATTCTGGATTATCGCCAAGTGGCAAAGCTTCGTGGCACGTATGCCGAAGGACTTTGCAAGGCGGCGGATGCCGAGGGCAGGATCCATACCAACTTCAAGCAAACGGGAACGGCAACGGGACGGCTTTCGTCCAGCGATCCCAATTTGCAGAATATTCCGATCAAAACCGAGCTGGGAAGGGCCTTCCGACGCTTTTTCCTGGCAAGCAGCAGCGACTACGTGCTGATCGATGCTGACTATTCGCAGATCGAACTGAGGCTTTTGGCCGCGATCTCGGGTGACGAGATCATGCAGGAGTCCTTCCGTGAGGGCACGGACATTCACACGACCACCGCATCCAAGGTATTTGGTGTTGCGCCCGATCAGGTGACGGTGGAGCTTCGCAAGCGCGCCAAGGCGGTGAATTTCGGGATCGTGTACGGTATTGGCGATTTCTCGCTGGCGACCGATCTTGGTATACCGAGAGCCAAGGCCAGGGAATATATCGACGGATATCTGGCCACCTATCCTGCGGTAGATCTGTATTTGAAGAACATCATAAAAGAGGCATACGAAAAGGGATACGTCACCACACTGCTTGGTCGGAGGCGCTACATCCCCGAGCTTGCCGAGAAAAATAAGATGCGCCGCGCTTTTGGCGAGCGCGTGGCGATGAACAGCCCCATCCAGGGAACGGCGGCGGATATCATCAAGATCGCCATGATACGCGTGGCAGAGAGGCTGCGGGAAAGACACCTTGACGCGCGCCTCATTCTTCAGGTGCATGACGAGCTTTTGATCGAGGCGCGTCGGGAGATTGTCGACGAGGTTCGCGATCTTCTCAAAACGGAAATGGAGAACGCGGTGGCGCTGTCGGTACCGATGGAGGCCGAGGTCGGCGTTGGCGAGACCTGGTACGAATGCCACTGAGGAGACGTTATGCAAAGACGAAATACCTGTGATATCGAAACGTGGACGAAGGAGCTTCGCGCGGGAGATGAGATCCTGCTTTGCGGCACGGTCTACACCGCGCGTGATGCCGTCCATAAAAAATTTGCGCAGCTGATCGCCGAAGGGAAGGAGCTTCCCATTCCGCTTCGCGGTGCGGTGATCTACTACGCGGGTCCCACGCCCTCCAAGAACGGCCTTGCGGTCGGCTCGTGTGGGCCCACCACCTCCTCGCGCATGGATAAGCATACGCCCATGCTCCTTGACCGAGGACTTTCTGCCATCATTGGCAAGGGAGAGCGAAACGGGGAGGTGCGGGAGGCAATAAGCCGAAACGGTGCGGTCTATTTTTGCGCCATCGGCGGCGCGGGTGCGCTGTATGCCGACCGTATTAAGACCTGTGAGGTCGTTGCCTTCGAGGAGCTTGGGTGCGAGTCACTCAAAAAAATGACGGTGGAGGATTTTCCTTTGATCGTCGGTGTTGACGCGCACGGCGGAAATATTTTTGATAGGAAGACGAAATGAACATCGGAGAAAAGATCAAAAAGTTGCGACTGGAAAAGTTTATGACGCAGGCCGAGCTTGCCGGCGGTCAGATCACGCGCAATATGCTCAGTCTGATCGAAAAGGGCAAGGCCTCGCCCTCGCTCCAGACGCTGATGTATCTGGCGGACAAGCTGAACGTATCGGTCGGCTATCTGCTGGCCGGCGACGAGGAGACCGCCTTTTTCGGAAAGGCCGAGAGCATCTCAGAGATCCGCTTAGCGTACAGCAAGCAGAACTATCGCATTTGCCTAGACCTTTGCGAGCGGCTTGCGCGGACGGTGGGCGAGGATGATGAGCTGAATCTTCTGATGGCGGAATGCTATCTTGAGGTTGCCAAGGAAAGCTTTTTCGAGGATCGCCTGAGAGAGGCGTGTGAGCTTTTGGACGAGGCGGTGAAATATGCCGAACGGTCTGCCTATCGCACCGAGCACATTCGGGCGGAGGCGGAGCTGTATTTCGATTATCTGGAATCGCTTTCCCCCTCGTTTGTTTCGGAATACATCGATACCTCCTTTGCCTACGGATGCTTTCTTCCCGTTACCGATGCGTTTTGTCAGTACCTGTTGGCGTTGAAAGCGCTTGAGGTGGGGGAAACACGTGGCGTGGAGCTGTATCTCGAGCGGGCAGAGGATAAGGCGCATCCGCTGGTCAAGCATGTCTCGGCGCTTGTGTGTATGCGAAAGGGAGAGTACGAGCTGGCGGCCAACCATTTGTCGGACATTTTGCGTAGCGATGCCTCGGTGGCGGGTACGGTTTTGTACTATGTATTCGGCAACCTTGAGGATTGCTGCCGTAAGCTGGAAAACCAGAAAAACGCCGCGGCGTATGCCGAGGCGCGCGCGGCGCAGTTTGAGCGTTTGCTCTCTTGAATATGAAAAGAGCAATCTGTCTTTGGGTACTCGCGCTTGTTCTCTTGCTTGCTTCGTGCGGCCGGGCGGAGGGCGGCGTGTGGTACAACGGACGCGAGCTGAGTGAATCGGAGATCGAGGAGCTGCTGATCCGCGGTACGGAGAGCGAAGAGGTCGAGAGAGAAGGCACCCTTATCGCTTACCGCGAGGGGGATGCCGCACCGACAGAGGATAGCATGTACTGGACGGCGGGCGGAAGCGTGTATCATAAGGAGCTTTCCTGCCGACACCTGGCCACGGCAAAAACCATTTATTACGGAACGGCGGAGGATGCCGCCAAGGAAAAGGAGCGAGCCTGCACGGCTTGCACAAACCAATAAAAACGGAGGATGGAGTATGGAATTCAGAAAGGCTACCAAAAAGGATCTTGACAGAGTGATGCAGATCATTCTGGATGCGCGGACGCGAATCGGAAAGCTTGGCATTGACCAGTGGCAGTACGGATATCCCACACGCGATATTGTCAAAGAGGATATGGCGCTTGAGCGCTATTTTGTAGGCGAGGAAAACGGGGAGATCCTTTCGGTCTTTGCTATGATCGATGACGGCGAGCCCACGTACGACACCATTTACGACGGCTCCTGGCTGACGGGTGACGAGGATGCCTACGTTGCCGTTCATCGCATTGCCGTTGCGGGACACGCGCTCGGAAAGGGCGTGGCCTCCGAGTCACTTCGCTTTGTGGCCGCCACGGCCATCGCACGCGGCTTTGTCAGCATTCGCATCGATACGCACGAGGGCAACATTCCGATGCGCCGCATGCTGGAGAAGAACGGCTTTGTCCATTGCGGTACCATCTACCTGACCGACGGCGAGATGCGTGTGGCATACGAAAAGCAGCTTGAGGAACGCTGAGCATGGCAGAAAAAAAGAGCTCCGGGCGTATCATCGCCCAAAACAAAAAGGCATATCACGATTATTTCGTGGACGAAAAATACGAGGCAGGTATCGCTCTCTTTGGCACCGAGGTCAAGAGTCTTAGAGCCGGAACGGTCAACCTCAAGGACTCCTACTGTGAGGTGCGCGACGGCGAGCTGTATGCTGTTGGCTTTCACATCAGCCCCTATGACCACGGCAACATCTTCAACCACGAGCCGATGCGCGACAAAAAGCTACTGATGCACAAAAAGGAGATTTTGAAGCTTCACGGTCTTGTGGCGCAGAAGGGCTTTACGCTTGTGCCGCTTTCGCTGTATTTCTCGGGCTCGCGCGTCAAGATGGAGATCGGGCTTTGCCGCGGTAAAAAGCTTTACGACAAGCGCGAGGATATGGCAAAGAGTGACACCAAGCGCACGATGGAGAGAACCTTTAAGAGCAATCAATATACGTAAGGAGATCGATCATGGGATTTGAAAGGGTATATCCGGTCTGGTCGGACTACGAAAAGGGAAAGGTCTTGCGCCCCCACAAGGGAAGCGCAAGCTTTTCGTTTGACCTGGACGTGAGAGAGGATAAATATTATCATTTGTTTACGGTGGGCGGCTCCACGCAGTACTTTGCCTGGAAGTGCGAAACCGAGGCCCCTGCGCAGTATCTGCTTCTGGACGATTCGCTGGACACCGAGCACGCGGAAAATGCACAGTACTGTCTTTCCTTCTCGGAGGATAAGCCGATCGACTATATCAAGCGGGCCTACAAGAAGATCCTGTTTCCCGTTGTTTTCATTCATCACGTGGTGACAACAAAGCCCGAGAAATGGAAGGTTGGTCTTTCGGCACGCGCCGAAAACCTCAAAATTGAGGAGGGAGGCTATCTGCGTATGCGCGTGGAGGCTCGCTACAAGAAGGCGGGTGTCAGCATGCGCGACATTCTTAGTCCCGCAGATATTTCGCTCACCATCGATCTGCCCGAGGGAAGCTATCCGATGACCGAGTTCTTAGAGACACTTCCGGCGGCCGAGTCCGATATCGCCTCGGTCTGCGTGTTCCTTGAGGGCACACGCTATTCGGGCGAGGTATATGTTGAGGAACCAAAGCTTCTCGTAGAGCGCTATAATCTTCTTCCCGACTTTACGCCCGCTGTTCCCACAAAGGCAAGCCTTGCTTGGGTGGGCCAGAACTTTAGCAAAAAGGAATGGCACAAATTCCGCGTAACGCTCAACGGTACCGTGATCCATGACGACCTTGTGTTTGAGTGCTGTCACGTCAACGCTGACTGGGAAATCCTGCTTCCGCGTGAGCTTCTGAAAGAGCACAATACGCTGACCTATGAGCTTCTTTCCGATTACAGGGAGGCCGTTCCGTACCGCTTCAGCGAGGTGTGCATCTCCGAGCGAAACGGCGGTGACATTGCCATTGTCAGCGCCACGCGCGTGGGCAAGGTGGGCGCGAGAGCGTATATCCTTGTCCGCACTGAAAAGGAAAACGCCACGGTGCACCTGGATATCCCGAAGAAATATCTTGCTGCCGAAAAGCAGGAGTATTTCTTCGCGGAGGCGGGGCTTCATGGGATTCCGCTGACCTGCCTTTCTACGGGTATGCACGTTCCGTTTGCGGTCACGCTTGGTGACGTGCGCCGCGAGGGCGAGATCGAGCGCATTGCCGAGGGCGAGGTCGACGGCATCGTGACCGGCACGGGAGATATGATCTATGTCGGTCAAAGCAAGCAGGAGATGGAAAACTATCTCAGCTGGTATCTCTCCGAATATGTGGGTAACTATCTCACCATTCGCCCCAATTACCTTTGGGGTGAGGGCGACCGCGTTTGCTATGCCGAGTGCTGGAAGCGCCTGGCGCGCATTCTCAGCGAGTGCGGCATTTATTACATCATTATGCTGGACGGACGAGACATCTGCGGCAAGGCCATCAATCCGTCGCCCGAGATGCTGGAAAGTGACTTCTATCTCGGCCGACAGAAGCACGAGGACGACGGTGCGGCCTTCTACTGGCCGGTTACCGAGATTCATAAGCATCCGTTTACCGAGCATTACCGCGATCTTTGTATGCTCGCGTATCGGGAAAATCCCGACCTTGTCAATACGAGATACGATGCCGCATCGTATATTGTGGATGAGGGCCCTTATCTGCGCTACAATTATCGCACACCGCATCAGAAGCGCGATATGAAGGTGGCGGCCGAGGAGGGCGTAAAGCGCCTGTCGGGCTTCCTTGACGGCGGCAGAAACGTCTATCACACGGGTCCCTCGGTGCTCTTTAAGTACTTTATGCAGGCGGGCTAGGAGCGCGTGGGCGCGGAGACCGTCTACAATACGATGGAGTTGGTTCAGCTTTTCCTGCGCGGCGTGGCCGATACGTACGGTTTTAAAAAGCAGGGCGTGCATCACGCCATCCAGTGGGCGTCGGCACCGCACGATGCCCCCGAGCATTCGCGCCGCTTCCGTCTGGCGCTTTACATCTCGTATATGCAGGGCGCGACCGATATCAATACCGAGGAGGGTCTTTGGCATATGGAGGAGGATTTTGCCTTCTTCAACCGCCAGAGCAAGGGCTGTATCGACCATCTGATCCAGCAGCAGGACTTCCACAGATATCTGGCCTCGCATACGCGCCGCGGTCATTTCCATACGCCCATGGCGTTTGTGCACGGAAGATACGACGGCTTTATCGATTTTCGCCGCGACTATACGTGGGGCTGGTTCCCCAGTGGCTCCAAGCCTCAGGGCATCAACACCGATGCGGAGAACAGCTGGGATCTGATGAAGGTCTTTTATCCGCAGTCCAAGCCGGGTGCCTCGATCTACCGTCACCCGTGTCCCACCGACAAGCCGCAGGGCTATTTTACATCGACACCGCTTGGAAACGTGGACGCGCTTCCCATCGAAAAGGCGCCTTTTGCCGAAATGCCGTATGAGGCGTTGGCGTTTATGGGCTACAACTACTATGAAAAAGAGGATTTCGAGCGCCTCGAAGCTTTTGTGCGCCGCGGCGGCAAGCTCATCCTTACGATGGCGCATATGACCGACACCACGGCGTATGAGGACATTCGCGACCGCCACATGAATTACCTTGAGACCGTCTTTTCCTTTACCGACGGTGCTCCCGAAATGGTGGAGGACAGCGTCGGCGGCGAGCCGGTTCCCGTTTGTGCCAACGTAAAGGTCGGCGAGGTGCTGGCGCGCACCGATAGCGGCAGAGCGCTTGTCAGCCGCTACAGGATGGGCGAGGGCACTGTCGTGCTTTTCCACGCGGGCGTATACCCCTCCCACCCGTCCATTCGCGCGCTTTACGAGGAGGAGCTTCGCTCCACGATGATCGCGCTTGCCGATAAGGAAAGCTCTTGGGTAAGATGTGGCGAGGACGTTCAGTTTACACTCTACGATGACGGCGACGTGCGCGAGATCTATCTGATCGCGCCCGACTGGTATCGCGCGCCCGAGCTTCTCCGCCATGCCGAGGTGCGTGTGGGCACACACTTCTACCCGATCTCCTTCCCGTTCGGCACGATGATCAAGTGTATGGTGAAGGGCGACACGATGGCCTACCCGCATACCGAGAGCGGCGAGGTGCTGGACATCTCGGGCGACAAGGTTCGCGTGCAGGGTGAGGGCAAGGTGGACTTCACCGTTTGCACGGACGGCAAGCAGAGAACGGTAACGGTGGACTTTACCGAGCAAAATACACAGTATATTTAAGGCAAAGCGTATGGGATATGATGTATCAATTGTAAAATGTGAAAGCTATGAGTCGCCTCGCGTGCGCGAGGCTCTCATAGAAGCGCTTGACGCCATCGGCGGCCTAGATTTTCTGGAAAAGGGAATGACAGTTGCCATCAAGACCAATCTTGTGGCACCGATGGCCCCCGATACCGC
>JAGAUC010000259.1 GCA_017621015.1 Clostridia bacterium
CCGCCAACAACGCCAACGACCTCAACGCCCTCAGCCAGAGCCTTTCTTACCACCGCGCGAACTGCAGGGTTCATACCGGGCGCGTCACCGCCCGAGGTAAGCACAGCAATTTTCTTGAATTTCTTTCCCATAATGTTTATTTTTCCTTTTAAAAGGGTTTTTCTTTCCTTGCCTATTCTACCGCAAAACCCTTAAAAAAGCAAGAGGTTTTGACAAATTTCTTCCTTTTCTTTTATAAAATAGCAAATTTCGGTTGTCAAATATCCGTTTGGGAGATTTACATTCACAGAATTTCTCGCAAAGCCAGCAAAAGTGCCCGACCGGCGGCCAGCGTTCGCACGTACTCACGCGAGCGCATACCCGAGAAGGAAAAGCGCGTCACCTGAGTGCCCGCCGCCGTGGAAATACCGACGTACACCGTGCCCACCGGGTTTTCCGCATCGCCGCCACCGGGGCCGGCATAGCCGGTTGTGGAAATGCCGATGTCGGTACCAAGGCGCTCCCGCACCCCCTCGGCCATCGCGGCAGCCACCGGCTCACTCACCGCCGTGTAGCGCTCCAACACCTCGTGTTCGACGCCGAGCAGGCGCTCCTTCATTTGGTTGGTATAGGTCACAACGCCGCCTAAAAAGACCGTCGACGCGCCGCCGATATCGGTGATGCGCTTGGCGATAAGACCGCCCGTGCAGGACTCGGCGCACGAAAGCGTCAGCCCCTTTTCGGTCAACGCCGACACAAGTGCTTTCTCTATTTTTTCCACGTCTACGCCATAAATATGCTCGCCGACCGCACTTTGGTATATCTTTTCCACCACCGCGTCGCACATGGCCGCCGCGCTCTCCCGATCGGCCGCACGCGCCGTGATGCGGAGCCGACACTCGCCGTCCTTGGCGTAGGGCGCGACCGTCGGATTGACCGAGGTCTGCATCAGCTCCTTCAGCTCATTTTCGATGGCCGACTCGCCATTCCCATAATGTGAACGTTGCGGCTGAAGAATACCTCACCGCGCCGCCTTGCCAGGTACGGAAGCACCTCAGCGTCCACCATCGGCTCAAACTCTCGGGGCGGACCGGGAAGCAGGATGACGGTCTTGCCATCCTCACCCTCAATGGCAAGGCCGGGTGCCGTGCCGTTGGGATTTCTCAGCACGATCGCGCCGTCGGGCACAAGTGCCTGCTTGCGGTTGTTGGGTGTCATGCGACACACGTCGCCGTATCGGTTGGTAAAATAGCGCTCGATCTCAGCAAGAACCTCCCCGTCCATATGCATCGAGCGACCGAAATGCTCGGCCACCGTCTCCTTGGTCAGATCGTCATACGTCGGCCCAAGACCGCCACTGGTGATGACCAGATCGGCGCGCGCAAGCGCCTCCTTGAGTGCGACCTTCAGCCGCTCGGGGTTGTCCCCCACCACGCTCTGGCGATATACGGCGATACCTAACGAGGCCAGCTTTTGCGACAGATACGCCGCATTGGTATTGACAATGTCACCAAGCAAAAGCTCGGTGCCGATGCAAAGGATCTCTGCGTTATGAATGATGGAATTTGACATAAAAACCTCTCATCTCCCAAAATAATCTTCGCTAATATTATAGTACACACCACCCGATCTGTCAAGAAAAACACTTGCATTCCACCCTTTTTCGTGGTAAAATATATGGGATAAATTGAAGTTTGTCGGGGAGTTTCGCCCGTTGCGACGGGCGACGAGGCTTCGCGCCTCGACCGCGCAAGCCTTTAAAAAGGCTTGACCTAAACTTTTACTGAA
>JAGAUC010000260.1 GCA_017621015.1 Clostridia bacterium
GGAAAACGCCCTTCTTCAGACACTTCCGGTGTTTGCGATGTTTTTTTGCCATTCTCGCCATGTCGATGGAGAATTCTGCCCTTGTGCGCCGCTTTTCGCTGGTTGCCTCGCCCTTGTGGCTGATCAACAATATCCTTGTGGTTTCGGTGGGCGGCATCGCCTGCGAGGCCATCTCGCTGGTCTCCATTTTTATCGGAATGCTCCGGCACGATATCAAAAAGAAATCCTGAAGGGGAACGAGTGCGAATCAAGATTCGCACTCGTTTTGTGTATGCAGAGAATTCAAAAACGCCGTCAGTCGCCGATCGCCGTTTTCGCGGTCGACAAGATAGCTCATGCCGTGGTCGGCATCCTTGACCGTGAAAAACTCGCACCGGGAGGCGCAGGCCTCATAGCTTCTTTTGGTGAACTCGATGGGCACAAAGCCGTCGGCCTCGCCGTGGATGAAAAGCACGGGGACCTTGGCGTTTTTAAGCGTTTTTGTGGAATTGCACTCGTTGAAGGTGAAGCCGCAGAAAAGCTTGGCAAAGACGTTGGCAATATACAGAAAAGGGAATCTCGGCAGATGGTAGCTTGTGCGCAGAAGGTGGCAAAATTCATCGTGCGCCGAGGTAAAGCCGCAGTCGGCGATCGCGCCGATGACGTTTCCCGGCAGCTCCTCGTTGCCGATGGCAAACATTACGGTTGAGCTTCCCATGGAAATGCCCGAAAAGATGACGGGGGAATCCTCGCCGCACCGACCGTTTATGTACTTTACCCAGTCAATAAGGTCAAGCTGCTCCTTGACACCGAAGCAAATGTATTTGCCCTCGCTTGCGCCGATGGCGCGCTGCTCGATGCCCAGAAGATTGTATCCCATGTCGCGGTACTTTTGCCAGATCACGCTGAAGTCATAGGCGACGCGGCTTCGCCAGCCGTGCACCATGATGAGAGTGCCCTTGGCATCCTCGCGCGGCAGAAAGTAGCCGTGCAGGCGCAGACCGTCGCGGCTGGTAATATACACATCCTCCTTCTCGGCGGCGCGGAAGGCGGCAAGCCCCTCAGCGATAGCGGGAGCAAAGCGAGCGAGGTCGCTCTTTTTAAGTCTTTCCAGATTTTCGTCCTCGTTTCCTCTGCCGTCACGCCGACAGGCAAAGCGAAAAAGATAGGCCGAAAGCGCGACCGATGTGACAAACAAAACGGCGAGAACGGCCAATGTGATTTTCAAAAACAGCATAATCAATACCTTTTCCTTGTTAGATGCCCAATTCACGGCACAAAAGACCGAACATCACCTTGTATCCGTCGTCATTGGGGTGTAAGCCATCCGCCAGAAGAGAATTAAGCTCGATCCTGTTTTCCTTTATATAATCTGTGAATGCATCATACATACTGATAAGAGGGAAGCCGGCGCTTGCGCTTGCACGTTTATAAATGTCGTTGATGTCGTTCATATGCAGAATGCGCCAATAATCGTCTCCGTCCTGCTCGTTTTGCTTGGATGCCGGGGTGTTTGCGACAAATATCACCTTTTGGTTTCTTTCGGCAAAGCGCTCGTTCAGATTCAGAATGTTCCGGCAGAAGGCCTCAGCAAACTCCTCGCGGTTCTGTTTCTGTCCCGTGCTTTTGTTTTGGTGACGATTGTTCGTACCGATGGTGCACAGGATCAGATCGTCCTCGTCGCTGACAAGCGCGTCGAAGTTTTTAAGGATAAATTCAATGGTGGTTCCTGTGCAGGCGTTGTTGGTGACCTGGCAACCGTATTTGGTTTCCAGGTATTCCTTTATGAGCTTTGCCCAGCAAAAGCCATCGGGATTGCGGGCAAAATTGCCAACGATGGGGGCACCGTTCTGACAGAAGCCGTCATCGCCGACGCCGTGTGTTATGGAGTCTCCCAAAAGCTTTATCTTCAAGCCTTGAAAACAAAAATCGTTTTTATCAAAGTTGCTGTATGTATCCTTCATATTTGCTTCCTCCCGAAAGATAAGTTTTGACTTTGTGCGAAGGTTCTTGCTCGCATTATATCACTTTTTCTTCAAAATTACAAGATATATGCCCAAATAAAAAGAAAAAAGCATTCTGCCATTCGGCAGAATGCTTTTGGTTTTTTAGTCCGTGATATAAGGCAGGAGAGCAGCCTGACGAGCACGCTTGATGGCGGTGTTCAGGTCGCGCTGATGCTTCGCGCATGCACCGGAAATTCTTCTGGGAAGAATCTTGCCGCGCTCGCTGA
>JAGAUC010000261.1 GCA_017621015.1 Clostridia bacterium
GGGTCAAATCCGATGTAGAAGGTAGCCTTACCCTCGTTGACCAGATCCTTGATCTCTTTTTCATCGGTTACCTGCGCGATAAGGCCGCGGGCAACCAGCTCGTCATAAATCGTCATGGTGATAAAATCCTTTCAGATCGTAATGCAATCGTCTTATTATATATCAAAAATCGTAAAATGTCAAGCGTTATTCGGTTTCTTGCGCCATGGGAGCGGGAACACAGGTCTTTGCCAGAAGAGTTCCCCGGATCTCTGCCTTGGTCTCCACCAAAATGCTGCCGGGATATGCGGTACGTGGCCCGTCCGGCAGATATTCCACGAGGCTCGACTCGCTCATGGCTGCCAGTATGGGGAGCACGTCGCCGCTGACGGCGCGCGCCGAAAGGATCTTGTCATCTCTTTGCAGCTTGCCCACATATTCAAGCATTTTTTTGATGTCTTCAAAATCGGGGTTTCCGTTTTGGTCATAGGCCGGCTCCAGCAAATAGATGTGTGAGCTTTGGCTGACGAGCTCCCGCGGTATGGGATGCTCGGGTTCGGGGGTGACGGCACACAAGGAGAACGTAGATTTCTCTTTTGCGGTCAGCACCGCCGAATCCAGCTCCAAAAGCTCAAATTCGGTTACGGCACGGTAGTAGCCAAGCAACAGCGCCAGATCATTTCCCACCGTTTCGGGTGCGGTATCCGCGAGCGAAAGCGAGGTGCGCGCGGCTACACGAATATCCCGAGGCTCAAGGCCGCGCGCCACACAGGCGGCGATCGCGTGAAGTGCGGCGTACAGCGCGGCGTTGCGCGAGGCATCGGTGCTGACGCGTGCAAAAAACAGGGGCTTATTGCCAAGCTTGCAGGTGGTTTCCTCTGCTTCAAGAGATGCGAGGGGAGATGCGACGGGGAGAGAGATCTCTGCGCGGTAGGCCCGTGCAAATACAAAGGTGTCAAGAAAATGGAGCGAGAGACCGAGGCATGTGTCAGCATCCTCCCAAATGCGTACGCGCTCGTCGGCGCGTACGTGTCCGGCAAGACGGGGACGAAGTCCCATATCCAGCGCGTCCATTAAAAGTGTGGCGGCGTCGGCATCCTTGACTACAAAAAGCAAGCCGACCTCCTCATCCAGAAGGCGTGTGGTTGCGGTTTTCTCGCCGTAAAGGCGCACCAGATCAGCCTCAAAGCCCTTGCCAAGGGAGGTGAGGGCGCCGAGCACACCGTGATTTCCAATGGGATAAAGCTGCTTTATGTGTGTTCTTGCCGCCTGTGAGTCAGCGAAGCGCAAAAGCTTTTCTTCAAAGCCCTCGGTGGGGTCGGTGCTTTTCAGCAGGGCATAGACGGTATCGTTTTCCTTAAGCGGTGTGCCAGACAAAAACGCGCGCGAGGGGACAAGGCCGCAGGCAAAGCCGCGGCAAACCGGCGTTGGCTGTATGCGTTTCGCGCAGAGTGCAAGCATTGGGTCAGGTGCCGCTGAAAGGGCAAGGCGGCCGGTGGGCGTGCGCTCGGGGTCAAGGGCGACCAGATACTTTTGCGCGATATGGGGAATCTCCGAAAGCGAGCAGGGCATCCGATAATCGGGTGTGACGACGGCACGCTTGGCCATAAGATCGGCAAAGGTCTCGGCGAGAAAAGCATCGTCGGTGGTCATTTCCGCGATCAGAAAGGTGCTTGGCTCGCGGCGCTTTTTGAGAGCAAGCGCATTCAGAAAGGCAAGCTCGGACGCGCCGCTCGGTGCGCGGCGGTGACGCAGATAGTATTTTTGACAGGCCTTGATCTCCGAGCGGCTCATGTCAGGCATGTAAGCCGCGCCAAAGCGGTCCAGAAAGGACTCGTTCAAGTACGGAAAATCCGAGATCTTAGGCAGGGTGAGGTTGATTTCGTGATTCATAAGGACTCCTATTTCTGTATTTCGGCGTCTACGGTATCGCCGTCGGTGCCGAGCAGGCGCACCGCCCTTACGGTGGCGCGAAGATCGGTGTCGCTTTTTACACGCACGGGAACAAAGTTGGCGGTATGTCCGAGTGCATAGCCGTTTTTGTGCTCCTCAAAAAGCACATCGGCAATGGGAGCTTGCCGGATTTCGTTCTCGAGAACGGTTTTGCGGATGCTTGCCTCCAGCTCTGAGAGGATGGCCGCGCGTGCACGGCGGACGTCCATCGGGATCTGGCCGCTCATGGTGGCGGCGGGGGTGCCGCGTCGGCCCGAGAAGGGGAAGACATGTATCATAAGGAATTTTGCCCTCTCGGCAAAGGCCAGCGTCCCACGGAAATCCTCCTCGGTCTCGCCGGGGAAGCCGACGATCATATCGGTGGTCAGCATGACGCGCGGCATGGCGCGGCGCAGACGATCGATGTTTGCCAGGGCCATTTCGGTGTTGTATTTACGCTTCATAAGACGAAGAATGTTGTCGCTGCCGCTTTGCATCGAAAGGTGGAAATGCGGAGCGAGCGAGCGCAGGCGGGCAATGCGATCCACAAAGTCCTGCTTCATAAGCGTAGGGTCAAGCGACCCAAGGCGAACTCTGCCGATGCCCGGAATGGCATCCACCGCCTCCAAAAGGTCGGCCAGCGTATAGCCGTCAAGGTCGCGGCCGTAGGACGCGGTCTCAATGCCCGTAAGCACTACCTCGCGACAGCCGTTTTCGGTAAGCTCTCTCACCTCGCGCAGCACGTCGTCGGGCGCTTTGGAGCGAATGGAGCCGCGCGCGCTGGGGATGATGCAGTAGGAGCAATGCGACTCACAGCCGTCCTCGATCTTGATGTAGGCGCGCGTGCGGTCGAATTTTTTGATGCTCATGCACTCAAAGGGGGCACCCTCGAGCGGGGCAATGCGAAGCGTGGGTGCGCGATTTTTCTTTCCCGAGCTCACAAGGTCGTCTACGGCGTCGACGATGGCGCATTTGTCGGCGTTTCCGCCGATGAAGTCCACACCCTCGATGCGCGCGATGCTTTCGGGCGCGGTTTGCGCCAGACAGCCGGTGACCAGTACAAGGGCGTCGGGATTTTTGGAAATGGCGCGGCGGATGATCTGGCGCGCCTTGCGGTCGCTTTCGGCGGTTACGGTGCAGGTGTTGATTATGTAGACATCGCAAGGCCCGTCTGCCGGGCAGACGCGGTAGCCGCGCGCTTCCAGAAGCTCGCCAATGGCTTCGGATTCGTATTGATTGACCTTACAGCCCAGCGTAAAAATGCCGACTGTCTTTGCTTTTCCTGCCATAAAGCGCTCCTTTCCAAAGTATAAAGCAATTCAGTTTATTTTATCACGAAAATATGAAGATGTAAACAGATTTTCGTGAAATTTTGTGAAAGCCCTTGAAAAGATGAAAAAAAAGGGGTATAATGGTATAAAATAAGACCGTAAGGAGAAATCATATGAGTCAGCTTCACATTATCAATCATCCCCTGATCACGCACAAGCTTTCGATCATGCGTAACAAAAAGACGGGCTCCAAGGACTTCCGCGAGCTTCTCAACGAGATCGCCATGCTTATGGGCTATGAGCTTACGCGTGACCTTCCGCTTGAGGACGTTACCATTGAGACCCCCATTCAGAAAATGAAGGCCAAGATGATCTCCGGTAAAAAGCTGGCGATCGTACCCATCCTTCGTGCAGGTCTTGGTATGGTGGACGGACTTCAGAGCCTTGTGCCGGTTGCCAAGGTGGGTCACATCGGCCTTTACCGTGATCCCGAAACGCACAAGCCCGTTGAATACTACTGCAAGCTTCCGCTTGACATCGAGGACCGTATCGTTATTCTCGTTGACCCCATGCTGGCAACGGGTGGCTCGGCCTCCGATGCGCTGGCTATGCTTAAGGCGCGCGGCTGCAAGCATATTCGCTTTATGTGCCTGGTTGCCGCTCCCGAGGGCGTCAAGAAGGTGCAGGACGACCATCCCGACGTGGATATCTACACGGCGGCACTCGACGAGCGTCTCAACGAGCACGCGTACATCGTTCCCGGTCTTGGTGACGCGGGCGACCGTATTTTCGGAACTCTGTAAATACAAACGAGGCCGAGGGCGATCTCTTGGCCTCTCTTTTTGAAATTTATAAATTCGTAAATTGAAGTTTAACGGTCTGGCTACGCTTGAACGAAGGTGGCGTGCAAACCAAGCCTCCCTCCGAGAGGGAGGGGGACCGCCTGTGGCGGTGGAAGGAGCCTGCGCGACTTCATTGTGCTTGCAGA
>JAGAUC010000262.1 GCA_017621015.1 Clostridia bacterium
AGATCGGCGCGATGCTCGGTATGGCAAGTACCATGGTGCCCGGCATCGTGATCGGCGTTCTGGGAATGGCTATGGCCATTGTCAACTATCCGATCTACAAGCGCATTTTGGAGAGCCGCAAGCAGAAGTACGCCGCTGAGATCCTGGCACTCAGCGACAAGATCATCAAGGATTGAAAAGGAGAAAAAGGAGAAAAAGGATGGGAATCAAAGCATTTTTCAAAAAGGCATTTAACGATATGAAGGAGAGCACCAAGGCACAGCACGAGGTGGACAAAGCAAATTTTGCCGCCGCGAAGGCTGAGTCCAAGGCCAACTGGGAGGAAGCAAAAATGTCGCCCTCGCAGAGACAGGCAAGGCTGCAAAAGGAGCGTGAGACACAGATCGCCTCGGCCAACGAGCGCAAGGCGGCCGCCGAGGCACGCATCGACGCGGCAAAGCAAAAATAAAATCTCACAAGCGAGCAGCCTTGGGGCGGCTCGCTTGTTGTTGACAATCGGATTTTTTTGTGATATAATAAATCGCCAAAAACAACGTTTTACATTTGGAGAAAAGCAAATGGAAGATATAAAAAGCATTATTGCACAAAACATAGCCGCGCTTCGTCAATCCAAAAATATGACCCAGCTCGAGCTGGCGGAAAAGCTCAATTATTCGGATAAGACTGTATCCAAATGGGAGCGAGCGGAATCCTCGCCTGACATCGCGGTGCTGCTTGAGATCGCAAAGCTTTTCGGCGTAACGCTGGATTATCTCGTAAAAGCTGAGCACACAGAGGAGCAAAGTAGCCCTCAACCCGATAAAATAAAGGAACCCAAATACAACCGCAAGATCATTGCCTACATCTCGGAAAGTGTCGGCTGGATCGTGGCCATCTTCGCCTTTATCATTACCACACTTATTTTACAGAAAATTACGTTTCAGTTTCTGTACTTCGTCTATACCCTGCCCATCGTTCTGATCGTAAAGCTGGTGTTTAATTCCATCTGGTTCAATCCGAGAAACAATTACTACATCATATCCCTTTTGATGTGGTCTGTTCTGGCCGCCACACACATTTCGTTTTTATACTTCGGAATCAACATTGCCCTCATCTATTTGCTGGGTGTTGCCGGTCAGACCGTCATTGTTCTGTGGTCGTTCATTTGTAAGCCCAAAAGCACAAAAGAATAAATATTTTGCCCCGTTTTGAACAAAAACGGGGCTTTTTTTGCCCAATTCTACGAATCGGAGAGCCGTAGAATTGGACTCTACTCCTTTGTTCCTTATAAGTAGACTCGCTTCCCCATTCCTTCGGTTGACTTTTCCAAACGGTCACATATATAATTTAAGGTGAAAAAGCAAAGCAAAGGAGTACAACCGATGAATAAGGAAATCCCCATTTTCTTTTCCACCGATGACAATTACATTCCCTATCTGGACGTCGCCATCCGATCCCTGATCGCCAACGCGTCAAGGAAATATGAATACCGAATCATCGTGCTGAATACCGGCCTTGACGCGGAGAACGTGCGTCGGGTGATGCAAAACCAGGCGCCGGGCTTCCGCATTGAATTTACGGATATCTCGGCACAGGTCGAGGATATAAAATCGCGCTTCAAAAATGTATACCACTTTTCGGTGGTCACCTACTACCGCCTGTTTATCGCCTCGCTTTTCCCGCAGTACGACAAGGTCATTTATCTGGATTGCGACCTTGTAGTGCTGGGCGACATATCTGAGCTATATAACACCGAGCTTGGCGATAACATTCTGGGTGCCGCGCCCGAGGAATTCGTGCAAAACACCGATGAATTTCGCTTGTACGCCGGGACCGCGCTTGGCGTGGATCCCGACGGCTACGTCAACGCCGGCGTGCTTCTGATGAATCTTAAGGCCTTTCGCAAATGTAAGATCGAGGAAAGCTTTGTCAGATTGATCACCGAGTACGATTTCGATCTTCTCGACCCCGACCAGGCCTATCTGAATTATCTTTGTCTTGGCAAGATCCACGTTCTTCCCAATGGATGGAACAAAGAGCCCATGCCCGTCGCTTGCGAGGGCAAAAAGAATATCGTGCACTACGCGCTTTACAAAAAGCCCTGGCAATACGATGACGTGACGGACGGCGAACATTTCTGGAACTACGCAAAAGCCTCTCCGTTCTATGAGCAGATCTGCCGCCGCAAGCAAGACTTTGGCGACGAAGAGCGGGCGCAAAAGGAGCAAACCGCCCATGAGATCCTCGAGCATGCGCTTAAGATCGTCGCATCCGAGGAAACGTTTGCCAAAAAACTTTGTCTGAAGTGAGGTTGACACAATGGAAAAATCTCCACACAAATTAGAGCTGCTTGAGCGGATCGCTGAGCTTGAAAAAAAGGAGCTTTGGCATCTTGACGTCGAGGACGATCCCGAAACCTATCCGCTGATGCCCGATGCCGTAGACTATCTCAACGAAAAGCTGTCAAGCAAGATCAAAAACAAGATCGCCAACCTTGCGGCCACACGTTTTTTTGACAAAATGATCGCCAAGCGACAGTTGATCATCAAGGATGTGCGCGGAATCGAGAATTTCACCGCCGTCAAGGGCGGCAGGATCGTTACCTGCAACCATTTCAGCGTGGGCGATAACTACGCCGTTTGGGTGGCACTCCGCGAGCATATGGACGGAAGGATGCTATACAAGGTTATCCGCGAGGGCAACTACACCAATCCCCCAAAGCCCTTTGGCCTGTTTATGCGGCATTGCAACACACTCCCCCTCTCAAGCCAGACCGCGACCATGAAAAAGTTTCTCCGCGCGGTAAAGGCTCTGCTTGCGCGCGGCGAGACCATTCTGATCTACCCCGAGCAAAGCATGTGGTGGAATTACCGCAAGCCCAAGCCCCTGCAGGACGGTGCCTTTACATTGGCCGTCCGCAACAAAACGCCCATTGTCCCCATTTTCATCACCATGGAGGACAGTGACGTGCCCGACGGCGACGGATTTTTTGTGCAGGAGTATACCCTCCACATTCTGCCCGCTATTTATCCCGATGAAACGCTTTCCGGCGCCGCGGCCAAGGAAAAAATGAAAAAGGAGAACTACGAGGCGTGGGTAAAGACCTATGAGGATGTTTACGGCATCCCCCTCGTATACGGATCATGAAGCTGTATCTTTCGATCATTGGCATGGCGATGGGCGTGATCTCCGCCGCCAACATCGCCTCGGGGACCGCCCCCTGGTACTACGTGGTCGTGGCGGTGGTGTTTTGCACAGCCTTACAATTCGCACTTGACGGCCTGCTTGCCCTTCTGATCAACAAAATGCCCGATGAGTGGTTTGGCGTGGACACCCCCCTCTACCACGTTGCGCCGTGGGAACGAAGCCTTTACAAAAAACTACAGGTAAGAAAATGGAAGGACAAGATCTGGGAGCTGGGCGGTCTTGGCGGCTTCAGCAAAAAGGAGCTGAAGGAACCAAGCAACCCGAAATACATCGAGAAATTCATCATCGAATGCAACAAGGGCGTGCTGACCCATCGGCTCTCCTATCCCATCGGATTTTTGGCTATGCTTACGCTACCCGGCGTTTGCGCGCTGACGATCGCCCTTCCCGTGGCTCTTGTAAACTTGTATTTGAACATTCTGCCCACACTTGCCCTTCGGTACAACACCCCGATGCTTCAAGCCATTCTGAGGCGAATGGAGCGAAAGGCAGAGGCTCGAAATTCATAAATTTTCGGCAACGCGAAAAACGCGTTGCCTTTTTTGAAAAAACATCTTTTTTCAAAAAAACAAAAACGAAAACAAAACTTTAACAATTCCGTGGTATAATGAAGCCGTAACGGTAAAAAAGCCCCCGGAGGATGAAAATATGTTTAAAATTTTAATTGTGGAGGACGATCGGGACCTGAACCGAAGCGTTTGCTCCTTTCTGAATGGGAGTGGGTATGAAGCCGTCGGCTGCCTTTGTGCCGAGGAAGCCTACGACGAG
Organism: Clostridia bacterium; assembly: GCA_017621015.1. Taxonomy (GTDB): domain Bacteria; phylum Bacillota; class Clostridia; order Oscillospirales; family CAG-272; genus RGIG8775. The sequence goes on from JAGAUC010000262.1 coordinate 3,955, forward strand.
ATGTATAAGACCACCTTTGATCTTATTGTTTCGGATATTATGATGCCGAATATCGACGGCTTTGAGTTCGCTAAGACCGTTCGCTCGCTGAATGCCGATATTCCCATTCTGTTTATGACCGCGCGCGACGATTTCGCGTCCAAGCAGCGCGGCTTTGGCATCGGCATTGACGATTATATGACCAAGCCCATCGACCTTGACGAGCTGTTTCTGCGCATCGGCGCGCTATTGCGCCGCTCCAAGATCGCCTCAAGCCGTCGCCTTGAGGTCGGTAGCTTCGTAATGGATGCCGACGAGCGCTCCGCCGTGCTTGACGGCGAGGAGATCGCGCTCACCGCCAGGGAGTTTGACCTTCTTTACAAGCTCCTCTCCTACCCCAAAAAGACCTTCACGCGAACCCAGCTGATGGACGAGTTTTGGGACGTGGACACGCAAGCAAGCACACGAACGGTCGACGTATATATGACCAAGCTTCGTGCCAAGCTGGCCGCGTGTGACTCCTTTGAGATCCAGACCGTGCACGGCCTGGGCTATAAGGCGGTGATCCGATGAATAAAAACACCTTTCGGCTTTTGCTTCGGGAATTCAGTAGCTTTCTTTTGTTCTTCCTGATGGTGGGCTTTGTGGTCTCCTGCTGTATGATGCTGTTTTTGAACGTGCTTTCGGTGCAGATGGGACTGACCTACACCGCCGAAAACATCGCCGGTGCCGCCAAGATCACGTTTTTGAACGTCCTGATCATCACGGTGCTCTTTAAAACGGTCGACTATGTTCGCCGAAAGATCATGGTGGACAGGCCGGTTAAAAAAATCACCGAGGCCGCCAAGAAGATCACAGGCGGTGATTTTTCCGCACGCGTGGAGCCCATGCACGGCTCGGGAATGGAGGGCTTTCATCAGGTTGGCGAGGCCATCAACGCCATGGCCGCCGAGCTCTCCGGCGTGGAAACGCTCCGCACTGACTTTATTGCCAATGTCTCCCACGAAATGAAGACCCCGCTTGCCGTGATGCAGAATTACGGCACGCTTCTTCAAGCCCCCGAGCTTACTGAGCAGGCGCGCGTGGAATATGCCAAGACCATTACCGAGTCCTCGCGTCGCCTGGCGGATATGATGACCAATATATTAAAGCTGAATCGGCTGGAAAA
>JAGAUC010000263.1 GCA_017621015.1 Clostridia bacterium
CCTCGCACCATACGGTAGCATCGGTCATCTTCTTGATGTCCTTCTCGGTGACCTCCCACCATCTCTTCATAATGGCGTTTCCGTTCTCATCGGTGCACTCGCCGCAAGCGTCAAGACATGCCGCACCGGAGTTGAGAAGGTGAATGATACCGTCGGACTCAGCCGCCTTACCCTCCAGCTTATAGCCGGTCACACGCTCGGTCGCGTCGCCCGACCAGTAGGTACGAACGTCGGCAAAGATCTGCGCGCGATGGGTAAGCAGTCTCATAAACAGCATACCAAGACCGTTGAGAACATCATTTTCGGTAGCAAGCGTGTACGGCTCACGTGCGCCCTCATAGTCAAAGGTAGAGGAAAGAAGTGCTTCGGGATAGTCGCAGTTGGGCCAATGGTCGGTCCACTGTCTCTGCCCCTGGAAACCGCCGGCGATAGCGTTGTGCCCCACCTTTTCCTCCTCGGCAAATGCAGGAAGATTGGGATTGCCCCTCATCAGGTCCTTGATGATACAGTACATCTTGACCGTGAACTCCCACTGCTTTTCTTTTTCCTCGGGGGTAAATTTAATACGACGGGTCTCTCCAAGGAACTCTACCTCCTCAGGGTTGTTATCGGGACCTTCCTTACAGTGCTCCTTGGTCCAGGCAAGAGCCTTCTGATACTCTTCCTCGTTATAGATTCCCTCTTCCATACGGCGAAGGATCTCAACCTCGTCAACCGACTCAACGCGCATGCCCAGATACTTTTCAATGAAGTCCTGATCGATGATGGAGCCGGCAATGCCCATGCACTGCGAGCCGATCTGAAGATAGGACTTGCCACGCATGGTGGCAACGGCAACAGCGGCACGTCCGAAGCGAAGCAGCTTTTCCTTTACATCCTCGGGGATCTCGGTCACCTGGTCTCTGTCCTGCACCTCGTGGCCGTAAATGCCAAAGGCGGGAAGACCCTTCTGCGCGTGACCGGCAAGAACAGCGGCAAGATACACCGCACCGGGCCTTTCGGTACCGTTAAAGCCCCAAACGCCTTTAATGGTATGCGGATCCATATCCATAGTCTCCGAGCCGTAGCACCAGCAGGGTGTTACGGAAAGTGTGATGGATACGCCCTCCTTCTTGAACTTGTCCGCGCAGGCGGCGGTCTCAGGCACGCGGCCGATGGTGGTATCAGCCATAACCACCTTTACCGGCTCACCGTTCGAGTAGAAAAGATTTTCCTCAAACAGCTTCTTTGCCGCCTCGGCCATTGCCCAAACCTGGGGCTCAAGGCTCTCTCTGAGCTGTCTCGGTCCGCGACGGCCGTCAACGATGGGACGGATGCCGATTACGGGATAATCGCCGATCAACTTGTTGTTTGCCATATTTTTTCTCCTTTTTTAAAATTCTTGACAAAACACAAAAACTGTGTTAGAATTCACTTGTCCTATTTTATGTGTTTTATTAAAATAATAATATCACCTTTTGGGGCACATTTACATGGATTTTTGTAACATTTTTATGGATTTTTTGACAAAGAGGAGCGTTTTATGAAAGTTGCACAACAGCCTCTCTTCCCGGTCAACGCCGGCAAGGCCGCCATCTCGGTTGCGGCGGGCGGTATAGCCGTCACGGATGAAACCTGGCGTCGTACCCCCATTTCTGACCCGTTTTCTCGGTTATATTATGTAACCGGCGGTAGTGGGGTGATCTACACCGAAAACGAAACCGTCAAGCTGGAGCCGGGATACGTGTATCTCGCGCCCTGCGGAATAAGACTTGGCTTTTACGGAACGAACTCCGTGGAAAAGCCGTATTTTCATATTGGTATGATCCTCCCCAACGGGTATGACTTTTTGGACGGCTTTGATCGTCTGGCGCGCTTACCTTTCCCAATCGAGGATATCAAAAAAATGGAGAAATGGTATCTCAGCGATGATTTTACCGACCATTTGCTGCTTAAGGGGGAGATCGACCGCACCGTGCTTGCCTTTGTTGCCGCCGAGGGCTATACCCCCATACACCGCTTGAAATACTCCCCGGCCGTGACAAGCGCCATTCACTATATCCGAAAAAATCTGGCCGCCTCACTTACTGTCAAGGATGTAGCCGATCACGTGCTTTGCTCGCGCGGCAGACTCTCCGCTTATTTCAAGAACGAGCTGGGGCAGTCCACGGCGCGTTACATCGAAAACCTTTTGATGATTCGTGCACAGACCATGCTGCTTTATACCGACTATTCCATCGGTGAGATCAGCACACGGCTCGGCTTTTGCGACCAGTTTTATTTTTCAAGACGCTTTAAGCAATACTTTTCGCTCTCCCCCAAGGAATATCGGAAGCGCAAGGAAGAACCGTAATTTTTAAGAAGGAGATCTATATATGAAAACCATTCTTTTTCAAGG
>JAGAUC010000264.1 GCA_017621015.1 Clostridia bacterium
ACAGACAGACAGACAGACAGGGCTGCGTGCCTTTTCGTGCGCCTTTTTTTGAAAATTTGTAAAAGCGGCTCGTGATGCTGGACGAGCTGCTTTTTTGCACTTTTTTACAGAAGAGCGGGATTGACACGCAGGATGCGTGGGGCAAGCATGGGATTTTTTCTGCTGAAATCGGGAAAGTGCCGCTTTGAATCCGCTGTGCATGGGCTCTGCGGCGTTTGCTTTGGTTTTGGCAAAAATGCGTATAGAATTGTGCGGAATGTACAAAAACGATGTGAGAGGTCGCTTTTGGAGCTTCGAGAACTCGCACCGTTTGTGCATATTCTTCGCTTTGGCAGTGAATGCTACAGCAAAATTAACAAAAGTGACAAAATGTGCCAAATTGTGTAATGGGGTTGATTTTTGCGGTGGAAAGTAGTATAATGTATAATAACATAATTATACTTTTATATATTTAATCAATTTTTTGTAAGAAGCGTGACAGGATCGAGGACATAAGCAGTGAAGAAATTCGAAAAAAAGATATGGTTGGCCACTCCCACAATGCATGGAGTGGAGATGGAGTACATCAAGCAAGCGTACGACACCAATTGGATGAGCACCGTCGGTGAAAATATCAACGAGGTGGAGCGGATCGCCGCTGAGAAGGCGGAAATGAAATATGCGGTGGCGTTATCCAGCTGTACGGCCGCCTTGCATCTTTGCGTAAAATCGGCAGGAGAGCGGCTTTATGGCAAGCCTGCCATTGGCCATGGCGCTCTGGAGGGCAAGCGGGTCTTTTGCTCCGATATGACCTTTGACGCTACGCTGAACCCTGTGGTTTACGAGGGCGGCGTTCCCGTGTTTATCGATACGGAGGCGGATTCCTGGAACATGGACCCCGTGGCGCTGGAGAGGGCGTTTGAAATGTATCCCGACGTGAGGCTGGTGGTCAGCGCCGAGCTGTACGGCTTTCCCGGGCGCATGGATCTGATCAAGCAGATCTGCGAGCGTCACGGCGCGCTGCTCATTGAGGACGCCGCCGAGGCCATGGGAGCCCCTTCACGGGAAGCAATGCGGCTCCTTTGGCGACTATGCCGCCGTCAGCTACAACGGCAACGAGATCATTACCGGCTCCGCCGGTGGCTGCTTGCTCACCAATGACGTCGAGGTGTCAAACAAGGCGCGGAAATGGTCTACGCAGGCCAGAGAAAACGCCCCCTGGTATCAGCACGAGGAGGTCGGCTATAACTATCGCATGAGCAACGTGGTGGCCGGTGTCATTCGCGGCCAGTATGGCTATCTTGAGGAGCACATCGCGCAGAAGAAGGCGATCTACGAAAGATATCGCGAGGGCTTCAAGGATCTTCCAGTCCGGATGAACCCCATCGTGGCCGATACGGAGCCGAACTACTGGCTTTCCGCTATGGTCATCGATAAAGCGTATATGTGCCGCCAGGTGCGCGACGATACTACCGCCCTGTACGTTTCCGAAAAGGGAAAGACCTGCCCGACGGAGATCCTGGAAACGCTTGCGCGCTACAATGCGGAGGGCAGACCGATCTGGAAGCCCATGCATATGCAGCCCATGTACCGGATGCACGAGTTCGTCACTCGCGAGGGTAGCGGCCGTTGCCGTACCAACGCTTATATCGCCGGTGGCTGCGTGGACGTCGGTGCCGATATCTTCGACCGGGGCCTGTGCCTGCCAAGCGATAACAAAATGACTCCCGAGGAGCCGGCCGGGGTGATTGAGATTGTCAGAAGCTGCTTTGGCTGAAAACAAATCTATATAAGGAGTCACCATGTATAAAAAATGCTTGAAACGGCTGTTTGACTTCGTTCTGTCCCTGACGGCTTTGCTGATTCTGTTTCCGTTTCTCGCCGTTTTCGCGCTGATCGGCGCCTTCGCCATGAAGGGCAACCCTTTCTTTACCCAGGCGCGACCGGGCAAGAACGGCAAGATATTCCGATTGATCAAGTTCCGGACGATGAGCTGTGAGAAGGATGCCCGGGGCAATCTTCTGCCCGACGAGGTGCGATTGAATACATACGGCAAGCTGCTCCGCAAGACCTCTATCGACGAGTTGCCCGAGCTGCTCAATATTTTGGTGGGGAATATGTCCATCGTCGGGGAAAGAGGTATAATAGAGACAACCAAGAAAAATGCTGATTTTTCAAGGGTTGTCACGGTTAATTCAATTTCGCTATGAGGTTTTGTGCGAGGTTGGAAAAGGCGGTAAACAGCCTTTGGAAAGTCAAAATGGCTTCTTGATTGCTTATTTTGACCCAATCTGATAAGCGCA
>JAGAUC010000265.1 GCA_017621015.1 Clostridia bacterium
CTGTAGTAATGACATTCTCGATATTGCCAAAATCGCTGAGATCAGCGGTGTTCACATATTTCTTGTCGGGCATGATGATGACATATGCGCCCATCGAAACGAGCGTTTTCATCTCGCCGCTACGATTAAGCTCCATCGGAACACGGTATTCACCGACAACGAAATCCGTCCCATCTACATAACAAAGTGCATCCTTAGCAATAAGTCCCCCGTAATTACCGCTTTGATATATTCCTCTTGGCTTTCGCGTCGAAAGCACGGGGAAATCATCGGAGGAAAGATTCTGCATATCGTAAAATTCGCCACTTCCGATACGAAACCCGTGATGATATCCATAAAAGGTATCCAAAAGAAGACGGTCCGCGTTTTTGACTATAAGTGTCGGATATAACATACCAACCCTCCTTAATAAAATTTGAGGTTCTTTTTCGGTGCTGTGTGCGTGCGGTGATACCATCGTACAAACGCAGAATAAAGCGTATTGTAAAGAGCCAAGGCGTTGTTATAACGGTCATAATCACCCGTCGCATAATCTATTTGCATTTCCAGATACCGCAGATAGATTTCGTCATAAGGCGGTGGAATTAAAAGAATCGTATCGCCCGGCGTGTCCGCACGGTATCCGTCAAACGATGTTGTATCACCGTAGGGAATCAAAAGCTCCGTTTTCACAATGCCATCAAGTGCCGAAAGCCATGCCACCTTTTCTTCCTGTCCATATCCGTTCGTTTTCACGGAATCGACACGTCCGATCGCCTCCATAATCGTCATTTGTCATCACTCCTTCTGTTCGGAAAAAGGAGAGCTTACCGCCCTCCTTTTACGATTGTTTCGCTTATTTGGCATTCGAAGTGTTAAAGCGTACAATACCCATCACCACGTCCTCTTGATGACGAAGCACCTCTGCCACACATTCGGGAACCTCCACGTCCTCGCCGCGCTTGATAAGCCATGTTCTCATATTGACGGAAACAAACACATCACTTTGATTTTCGCTTGTAATCGGAATACGGACAAGCACCTTCTTTTCTGTCGGTGCTGTTTCAGCCTCAGCGTTTGTAACCGTCTTTTCTGAGGTTATCTTTTCGGTGGCGATTGTTTCGGTATCTGCGTTTTTGGTCTTCTTGCTATCTGCCATATTCTTTAGCCTCCTATATCAGTTTGCTTCTGCGGTCGCGGAGAAACGCTTAGAGCAGGATTCCACGCGAACAAGATACTGAGGAACCAAAAGCTCCGCTGTTTTTGTTGCTTTCCAACCCACAGAGCTTCTCTGGTTAAGCGGATCGGACGTACCGCCGCTTCCCTTCTGCTTGATGATGGTTTCAAGACCGCCGCCCTCGATCTCGGTAACACCGTAAGCGTTCGCACCGAGAAAAATAGAACCGAACACGGCAAGACCCGTGGGACAGCCGGTACCTTTATAGATCTTCGCTTCCGTGGTCTCTACGAAACGAACGCCGGCAATCTTGCCGATCTCGCCTTTGTAGATCGTTTCGGGTGTGGTATACTTATGTGCTTCTGTCCAGTCCTTGTCGCTCATGAGGTCATAAGCAACGTAGGGATGAATGATGGCGATATAGTAACCATCGATGGTCGGCGCGTTCTGCGCGCGGAGCTTTGCCACGACCTGTTTGCAAACGTCAACGGTGAGCATGGAGGTCTTATCGAGGTTCGAACGGGAAAGCACTTCCGTTTCCGTACCATCCTCGGCAATCTTCGGGCAGTAAAAAACATTTGCACCGCTGTGCAGATGTTCTCTTGTAATGGTGTCAAGCGTTGCGCCTGCCTGCTGACCGAGAAGCGTTGTCGCCTCCAAAATGGTGTTGTCAATGGCGGTCAGCTCCAGCATATCCGTCTGCGTTACAAAATCTCCGTACTGACGGACTTCCGCTGTGATATCGGTAACTTCAAGGCTCTTGCCCTCGGGTGTAACACCTTCGGTAAGAGGTGTCGTCGCTTTGGCAAGAGGTGCAAACTTGCGGAACTCCACTGTTTTACCTCTGCCCTTCGGAATAGGGCGCTTCTGACCAAACTGGTCATGGACAAGGTGTGCCTGCGCTTCCTCGATAAGCTCCGTATCGTAGTAAGTCTTCATCTCAGCCGAAAGCGCATCTGCACCCGTGTGATTTGCGGGCTGTGTCTGCGGATCATAGGCAAAAAGCTGAAGATTCAAAGATGCCATGCTTGCCATCAGCATGGCAGTAAGTACATTCTTGTTGGTCATAATTTCTCTCCTTTTCTTTTTCATTTTGATTTTTACGATTCCAAAATCGGATTAAAAGCGAATTTTTTCACCTGCCAGCACACGGCGGCGAATCTCTCTGCGGTCGGCGGACGTGAGCTTTGTAACATCGCTTTTCACGAGGGACGGACTCTGCCCGGAAGCGCCGTTTTCGCTCGGACGTTTTCCGCCCGCACGAACGCTGTTTACAAGCTTCTGCTCCACGACTTTTGCCGTGTGTTGCATCGCCGCAGGAAGAATTTCGTCCTTATGAATCACGTGATATGCGGTTGCAACGTCGATTCCTGCCATGAGGAGCTTTCGGAACTGCGGATTTTTGGTCTCTGTGTCAAGGTCAAGCGAGGGATAGAGTGCCTTTGCTTTTTCTGCCTGTTTGACCCATGCGGAATACTGACGAACGGCGTTGTCCTTGTTTGCCTGCTCTGCCATCTGACGCTTGAGATCGGCATTTTCACGTTCCATCTTGCGGAACTTTTTGACCTCCTCCACAGACGTGCCTTTTTTCAGCGCTTCTTCCTCATAGAAAGAATCGTCTTCTTCGATCGCCGCCATGAGCGCCTTCACATCGGAGCTATCCACACCGTACTTTTCGCCGAGTCTTGTCAGAATAGGTGAAAGCTCGCTGAGCCTTGTTTCTGCTTCTTTTCCGCTTTTGGTCGCTTTCTCCACATGCGCATCAAAGAGATCCTTGTAGTCCCCCTCCATCAGCGCTTTGAACTTTGCGTGGCGCTCCTCCTCAGGTGCTTTTTCGGGCTTCATAGGCTCGGACGGTGCACCCTCTTGAATCCCATATTTCACATGGCGCAGATCCGTACCTTTTGCGCCCGATTCGGTAGCAAGTGCACCTCCGTCCCCACCTCCCGCACCTACACCTTCGCCTGCGAATAGCTGAAGGTTCAGCCATTTATAGAATTTTTCCATGCAAGTAAATCCTCCGATATATTCTGCCAATTAGGTTGGCGAATCCTTTATATGTTCCCCATATCGGGAATATAAACAAATCAAAGGTCAATGCCTTCAATGAGCGCTCTCTTTTCCATTGCATTCAGATAACCGCCCATCATGGATTTCTGCTCTTTCAGCA
>JAGAUC010000266.1 GCA_017621015.1 Clostridia bacterium
AGAATCCTTTATGCAATTTCAGCATTAGGGTTGGAGACGGCAGAGGAAAATATCTTATCAAACGCCAATTGTTTGAAGAATATTTAGATTCGCAAAGAAGAATTTAAGTAAATGATATTGAAAAATCGAAGTTGTTGTGATATAATTAGATGTTACATGGACTCCGATTCGACAGAAAAGGAGGACATATAATGGGTAAAAACTTAAAAGGCAAAGAAATTGGAAGAGGTATCGATCAAAGAGCTGATGGAAGATATCGTGCGCGATTTGTTAATCGATGCGGAAATCGTATTGAAGAATGTTTTGATGACCCTAAAAAGGCCAAACAGTGGTTGGAAAGAGAAAGGGCACTTGATAAGCAATATGCTAAAAGCCCTGATCCTGGAATGAGAGTTGATGATTGGTTCAGCTTTTGGATTGAAAAGCACGGACGCGATCTGGCACCCAACACTATACGCAATTACAAAGAGCGATACGAGAAAAACATCAAACCGGTAATCGGTAAAATGAGGTTAATCGATGTTAAGCCGATGCATTGTAAGCAAATCTTCAACGAAATGGAAGATTTGTATGCCGGTTCAACGATTCGTCAGGCATACATAGCGATGGGATCGATGTTCAGATATGCCTTGGATAATGGCTATATTTCAAAGCACCCAATGGATGGCGTCAGGTTTAACAAACCCGTCAGAGCTGTTGACGATATCAGATACTTAACCAGTGAAGAACAAGCGGCATTTCTTAAAGTGGCGAAAAGATCGCATAATTATAATCAATATTCATTTCTTCTCGAGACCGGGCTGCGAACCAGCGAAATGATTGGCCTTGTGTGGGATGATATTGATTGGGATAATAGAACGCTTACCGTTAAAAGGAACGTGGAGTATAGGCCTAAAGAAGGTTGCTGGCGAGCAGGTCCTACAAAGTCCATGGCGAGCTATAGAACGATACCATTGACCAATAGGGCGATGGATATTCTCGAAGCTGTGCATGCAACTGTCGCTAATAGGAAACGGTCTCCTCGTTTGGAAACAAGGTTAGAGTATCTCGATCGCAGATCCGGTAAACTGGAGTATATAGTTATGAAGGATCTTGTTTTTATCAACTATAGAACCGGTATGCCGAGTAAGAACAGCTCTTACGATACTCATCTGTATAAGCTTTGTGAAGAAGCCGGTATCAAGAGATTCTGTATGCATGTTCTTCGCCACACCTATGCTACAAGGGCAATTGAAAGAGGCATGCAAGCTAAGTATCTTCAGAAGCTACTCGGTCATTCCAGCATCCAAACTACCATGGATCGATATGTACACGTGTCTCTTGCTTCTATGAGAGAAGCAGTAAATCAATTTGAATGCCAAGAATAAACCAAAAATAAAACAAATGGGGCAAAAATGGGGCGGAAAAGCTCGCGAAGCCTTGGAAATAAAGGAGATATAGAGAATTATGAAATTAGGTATAGTAGGTCTTCCAAACGTTGGAAAGAGTACGCTTTTTAATGCGCTTACGAATGCGGGCGCGGAGTCGGCGAACTATCCGTTCTGCACTATAGAGCCCAATGTGGGTGTTGTTGCCGTGCCTGACAGCCGTCTTGACGTGCTTGCGCAGATGTACAACCCCGAAAAATACACTCCCGCAATTATTGAATTCGTTGACATCGCGGGCCTTGTTAAGGGTGCTTCCAAAGGTGAAGGTCTTGGCAACCAATTCCTTGGTAACATTCGCGAGGTTGACGCCATTTTGCACGTTGTTCGTTGCTTTGAGGATGACAACATCATTCACGTTGACGGAAGTGTCAGCCCGATGCGCGATCTGGAGACCATCAACCTTGAGCTTATTTTCTCGGACATTGAGATCCTTGACCGTCGCATTGACCGTGTAAAAAAGGCAATGAAGGGCGACAAGACGCTGGCCGCTGAGGTTGAGCTTCTGGAGAGGATCAAGGCGGTTCTCGAGGAGGGCAAGTGCGCCAGAACCATTGACTTTACCGAGGACGAGCTGGAGCTTCTTGGGGACGCTCAGCTTCTCACCATGAAGCCCATAATCTACGTGGCTAATGTCAGCGAGGATGAGGCCGGACACGAGCCGCTTGAAAACCCTGCATACTGCCAGCTCAAGGAGTACGCTGCCAGCGAGCATTCCGAGATCATTGCGATCTGTGCGGGCATTGAGGCGGAGATCGCGGAGCTGGATGCCGAGGAGAAGAAGGCATTCCTTGACGATATGGGCATCCAGGAGAGCGGTCTTGACCGTCTGATCAAGGCAAGCTATTCGTTGCTTGGCCTAATCAGCTATCTTACGGCCGGTCCCAAGGAGGTTCGCGCCTGGACCATTACCAAGGGAACAAAGGCCCCTCAGGCAGCAGGCAAGATCCACAGCGATTTTGAGCGAGGTTTTATCCGCGCGGAGATCGTTTCCTTTGACGATCTGACGCGTCTTGGCTCGATGAACGCTGTCAAGGAGGCGGGACTCCTTCGCAGTGAAGGTAAGGAATACGTCATCGTAGACGGTGACATCGTGCTTTTCCGCTTTAACGTATAAAAAAAGAAGGGGGCACCTCATAGGAGATGCCCCTTGCTTTTGATTCAGTTTTGAGAAATTTCCTCGTAGAAGTTGGCACGGGCGGCTTCCATGTAAGGAGTAACCCAAAGTGTACCCACGCCGAAGCAAAGAGCACCGAGAAACAGCCAGCCGATAAAGCTGAGATCCAGCAGGAAGAGCCTCATTTTGTTGCCGTTCATCATTCTGCGGCTTTCGTCGATACACTGCTGCCAAGTATAGGACGGATTATCGTGCTTGATGTAGAAGGACATCGAATAGCTGTATGCCTTAACGACACCGGGAACGATGAAAAGCAACGACCACAAAAAGGTAAATACCGAGATCAGAAGGCCGAGAATAATGTTGCCTCCAACATCCGAGGTGAATCCGCTGAAGGTATCCTCGATCTTGATGGGTTCATCGCTTCTCACGAGACTCAAAAATACTTTCGCCATACCAAGGGTCAGGGGACCTACAATCAGAATGGGAACGATCACCGTAGTGGATGCGATTCCTGTGATAGCAGAAACGATCAGGCAAACCACAAGAGCATAAAGCCACTTGTTGCCAAAAATGTTATTGCCGAGTTGTTCACGTGCTTTGGCACGAAATTCGGCTGCGGTTGTCTTTTTCATAAATGATTCCTCCTTAAAAGGTTTTTATAAAAATATAATATCACAGAACCTCAAAAATGTCAAGAATCCTTAAAAAGAAAGGACTGTTTTATATGAGAATGAGAAAAAAGAAAAACGGCGCGGCAAGAATTGAAGCCTGCCGTGAGCTTTTAATAACTGAAGTGGAAAAATTGAAGGAAGAGCCGCAGTATGCCTTTCCCACGAAGCGACCTCTTCATCTTGAAATCGGTTGCGGAAAGGGAAGCTTTGCCTGCGGTATGGCTAAGGCAAGCCCCGGCGTAAACTTTATTGCTATGGAAAAGGTGCCTGATGTGGCATGCCTTGCCCTTGAAAAGGCCAAGAAATGTGCCCAGGAGCGCGAGGACAACCTGCGCTTTTTGATTGGCGATGCAAAAAACCTTGCGGAGTGGTTTCCTGGGTCAAGCGTCGATTGCATCTATCTCAATTTCAGCGATCCGTGGCCCAAGTCCGGACACGCCAAGAGACGCCTGACATATCACACCTTCTTGGCGCTGTATCAGGAGCTTCTCGTTCCTGGCGGCGTTCTTGCCTTTAAGACCGATAACGTAGGGCTTTTCGATTTTAGCATTGAGGAATTTAAGGCGTTTGGTCTTGAAACCGAATGGATCACACGTGACCTTCACGCCTCGGAGCATAATGAAGGAAACGTGATGACCGAATATGAAACGATCTTTTCCTCCAAGGGCCAGCCGATCTATGCGGCGCGCCTTCGATTTCCGGTAAAGGAGAAGACAGAATGATTCGCGATCTTTTGCTTAAAAACCGAAGCTACCGAAGCTTTGATGCCTCCGTGGCCATCCCGAAGGAAACGCTGGTTGCATTCGTTGACAATATCCGATACACGCCGTCCACAAGAAACGCGCAGGGTCTTCGCTTCCGCCTTTGCTATGAAAAGGAGGAATGTGCCAAGGTCTTGGCGCTCACCAAGTGGGCGGGGGCTCTTAAGGATCGCCATTTTCCGCCGGAAGGACACGAGCCTTCCGCATACATTGTGATCTGTGCTGAGCAGGATATTTTCACGCGTGACGTAGGCATTGCCGCTCAGACCATTATGTTGTCGGCAACCGAAATGGGGCTTGGCGGTTGTATGATCGGAAGCTTTGACGAAGGAAAGCTTACGGAGCTTCTTGCCATCCCGTCAAATCTTCGTCCACGCCTGATTTTGGCGCTGGGAAAGCCGGATGAGACGGTGGTGATCGAGGAGGCGGAAGAAAACGGCCTTGCCTATTATCGCGATGAAAACGACGTGCATCACGTTCCCAAGCTCAAAACCGAGGATATGATTTTGTGAGGAAAGAAATGAAACAGCAAAGCACGATCGCTGAGCCAAGCGGTGTTCTTCTTGTCAACAAGCACAAGGGGGTCACCTCTCACGATATTGTAAATAAAGTAAGACGCCTGTACGGCACAAGACGCGTGGGGCACACGGGAACGCTTGACCCTATGGCAACGGGCGTTTTGGTGGTTTTGGTCGGCAGGGCGGCCAAGGCGGCCGAGTATCTGGTTAGCGACAAAAAGCGCTACCGTGCGGTGATGCACCTCGGACTTACCACCGACAGTGAGGATGTCACGGGCAACGTACTGACCGAATCTCGGGAGATCCCTTCAAGGGACAAGGTGATCTCGGCTTGTGGGGCGTTTGTGGGGAACATTTCTCAGGTGCCTCCGATGTATAGCGCGCTCAAAGTACAAGGACAGAAGCTTGTCGATTTGGCAAGAAAGGGAATTACTGTGGAGCGGCAGGCGCGAGAGGTCACGGTCTACTCGCTTACCTGTACGCCGTGTGACGCGGAATCTGACTACATTCTTGATGTGGAGTGCTCGTCGGGCACGTACATTCGCACGCTTTGCGCCGACATTGGCGCATCCTTGGGCTGCGGTGCGGTAATGGCCGAGCTGGAGAGAACCGAAACCGGCGGATTTTCTCTGCAAGAGAGTTACACGATGGAGGATCTGCAAAGCAAGGAGCAAACGGAGCTTCAATCGCTTCTGATTCCCACGGAATCGCTGTTTTCTTCGCTTCCGAAGGTCTGCTTACCTGCTTTTTATGAGCGACTTTTTCGAAGCGGCTGTGAGATCTATCAGAAAAAGATCGGAACAGATTTGCCGGTGAATACGCGCGTTCGTGTGTGCAGAGAAGACGGCCGCTTCTTCGCCCTCGGCGAGGTACGTGAGTACGAGGAGGGAAGTGCCATCAAGTCTATTAAACTTTTTGAATTAGAATAATTTATATCGATAACCCCGCCGGATTTCCTGACGGGGTTATATCGTTAACAAAATTTCCAACCTTTTTCAAAATCCGTGTCTATATGGGTGAAAGCTTGCAAGCGAGGTACAAACAGGTGAACAGACAAGATGCCGAAAGAATCATAACTGAATATCTGAAGCCCATATTCGGATTTGCGCTGAAGCGGTGTAAAAATGCACACGATGCGGAGGAGCTGTCGCAGGACATCGTATTAAAAGCGTTTCGCGCACTTTTGATCAAAGACGATATTGGGGATGTTAGTAAATTCATTTGGACGATTGCGCATAATGCACTCAGCAATTATTATAGAGATGCCGCCAAAAGCGTTATTGGCGTATCTATTGATGAGGTGGCAGAAATAATTGCCGATCCTGACTCAATTTTGAAAGATGACGACAATGCTGACACCATTCGTAGATTGCAGAGCGAAATAGCATATCTTTCAAAGCTCCAGCGAAAGATTGTAATTGCGTACCACTTTGGAAATCGCAAGCAAGTCGATATTGCTAAAGATTTAGGTATTCCTCTCGGCACAGTTAAGTGGCACTTGTTTGAAGCAAAAAAAGAATTGAAACGAGGTATGG
>JAGAUC010000267.1 GCA_017621015.1 Clostridia bacterium
ATCCGTGAGGGTGGTAGAACGGTTGGTTCGGGTGTCGTTGGCGAGATCCTCGCTTAATTACCCGATCAAATGATTTGAATCTATGGCGGAGTTGCCTTTGGCAACTCCGCCGATTCCCATCTTGTTAACTGAATACTTTGGGGATTGGTGAAATTCCAATATCGGTGGTAAAAGCCCACGAGCGAGAGCATGAGCAGGTGTGATTCCTGCGCCGACGGTGATAGTCCGGATGAGAAAAGAAAGAGCGAGATCCCCATATATGGGGGTTTTTTTCTTTCGGAAAGAAACAGAGGAGATCCGATGAAAAAAAACAATCTCAGAACATATCTGGCGCTTGCTATGTTTACGGCAATCGCTTACATATCCTTATTTTTTATGAAGATCGGCGGAATCGGCGGTTTTCTTACCTTTGATATCAAAGACGCGGTGCTTACGATCGCCGCGATGCAGTTTGGTCCCCTTAGCGGTGTGATCATGGCGCTGCTTGTTTCGTTTATCGAGATGATAACGGTCAGCGGTACCGGTCCTTGGGGCTTTTTGATGAACTTTGTTGGCAGTGCGGCATTTGCGGCTGTTGCCAGCGCCATATATCTGCATGTACCTCGTCTCAAGAAGACGCTTTCAGGCGCCGTTGTGGGTCTTTTGACCTCGGTTTTGATTATGACAGGCATTATGCTTGTGATGAATGTACTGGTGACCCCGCTTTACACGCATGCACCGCTTGAAGCCATCTACGATATGATGCTCCCGTTGCTTTTGCCTTTCAATCTGATTAAGGCTTTGGCAAATGCGGCCATTGTATTTGTGTTGTATAAACCTCTTTGTGTGATATTGAGAAAGTCGCATGTGATGGAAAATGGTGCTACGTCCTATGTTGTTGATGCCAAGGTAGCTGTTTATTATCTGGTTGGAATTGCGGTGCTGGTGGCTTGCATTTTGATTTTGGTTCTGAGCTTTGGCGGACATTTTGAGTGGTTCAAGGTGTAATTTTCTAAAAAACCCTTGAAAAAGGATATAAAATGTGTTAAAATAGAAAAAAAGAGCTTTGCTTGAATATAGAAAGATCTTATCAAGAGTGGCGGAGGGACCGACCCTGCGAAGCCCGGCAACCTGCGGTAACGTAAGGTGCCAAATTCGGACAGATGAGGTGAAAAAACTCACTTCGTCTTGGAAGTGAGTTTTTTATTGTGTATTTTGTAAGATAAAGGAGAAGAAAATGGAAAGAATACTTTTTACAAGTGAATCGGTAACCGAGGGACATCCCGATAAGATTTGCGATAAAATCTCGGATGCGCTTCTCGATGAATTTCTCAGACAGGATCCTATGTCCCGCGTGGCTTGTGAGACCACCTGCACAACGGGTCTTGTGATGGTTATGGGTGAGATCACTACCAATGCGTATGTGGACATTCAGGGTGTAGTGCGCGAGACGGTGCGAAAGATCGGCTACGATCGCGCAAAGTACGGCTTTGACTGCGACAGCTGTGCGGTGCTCAATTCCATCCACGAGCAGTCGCCCGATATTGCGCTTGGTGTGGACAAGTCTCTTGAGGCTAAAAACGGCGATACCGACCGTTTTGATATTGGTGCAGGTGACCAGGGTCTTATGTTCGGTTATGCCTGCAACGAAACGCCCGAGCTTATGCCGCTCCCCATTTCGCTGGCGCACGCGCTTGCCAAGAGGCTGACGGCGGTGAGAAAGGATGGCGTTCTTCCGTATCTCCGTCCCGACGGCAAGACTCAGGTGACGGTGGAATACGTGGACGGCAAGCCTTATCGCGTGGATACGGTGGTTATTTCCTCGCAGCACAGCGCGGACGTGGAGCTTTCGCAGATCCGTGAGGACTTGATTCGCGAGGTCATTCGCACAACGGTTCCCGCCGAGCTTTTGGACAGCGAAACTAAGATCTACGTAAACCCCACGGGACGCTTTGTTGTGGGCGGTCCTGCCGGCGATACCGGTCTTACGGGTCGAAAGATCATTGTGGATACTTACGGCGGATATTCGCGTCACGGCGGCGGCGCTTTCTCGGGCAAGGATCCGACCAAGGTCGACCGCTCGGCCTCGTATGCGGCACGCTACGTGGCCAAAAATATTGTGGCGGCAGGACTTGCCGACAAGTGTGAGGTGCAGGTTGCCTATGCTATCGGTGTGGCACGGCCGGTGTCGGTGCTGATCGATACCTTTGGCACGGCCAAGGTGGACGAGGACAAGATCTCGGCGGCGGTTTCCAGACACGTCGACCTTCGTCCGGCGGCGATCATTGAAAAGTTTGAGCTTCGCCGTCCGATTTATTCCGAGCTTGCGGCTTACGGACATATGGGACGCGAGGATCTGGGCGTGGCCTGGGAGAAGACCGACCTTGCCGACACGCTTCGCACGGAGTTTCTCGGTTGACCTTTTGAAAGGAATGGCATATCCTTTTTATAGGAGGATATGCCATGCTTGAACTTATACTTAAAATTCTGGTTTGCGTATTTGCTGTTTTTGGGCTTTACGCGTTTGCTCACGCTCTGGCGGCCGTTTGTTTTCCCAATCCCTGTCTCAAATGGACGGTTTTTGTGGATTCTGCGGCAGTCTCCGAGCAGATCGAGCTTTATTGTGAAGAGGCGAAAGGTGCTCTGTTTCTTTATGGAAAACGAGAAATATTTGTGGTAGTTATGAAAAAATATGCTACCGATGACCTTTTGCGATTTCTGAAAAGAAAAAGGATCCCGTATCGGATCCTGACAGATAACGGATAGGGATTTTCGCCATCTCGGTGAAAATCCTTCCTTGTATTCTTGAAAGAGGAGGGCAAAATGGAAGAGCGTCACGAACAAAATAAAGTGGACGGTATGGAGCGCTTTTCGGGTAGCGTGGAGGCCATTATCTACGCCAACGAGGAAAACGGCTATGCGGTCTTTGATTTTGCCTTGGATTCGGGAGAGGTCGTGACCGCGACCGGCACGCTCCCGTATCTGACGGAGGGGGACGGTGTAGTGCTGTACGGAAAGTGGGTGCACAACCCCAAGTACGGCACGCAGCTTCAGGTTCTGGAATACGAGAGCGTTTTGCCCGAGACCAAGGCGGCGGTGCTTCGGTATCTGGCATCGGGTGCCATTAAGGGCATTGGCCCCAAGACCGCGGCACGCATTGTTTCCGAGTACGGAGAGGATACCTTCAGCGTGATTGAGAATCACCCCGAATGGCTCGCACAGATCCAAGGCATCTCGCGCAAGCGAGCTCTTGAGATCGGGGAGGATTTCAAGGCCAAGGCCGGCATGCGCTCGGTAATGATGTTCTTCCGCGAGGCCTTTGGTGCGACGGCGACGGTTAAGATCTATCGGCGTTGGGGCACAGCCTCCATCGAGATCGCCAAGCGCGACCCGTATGTTTTTTGCCGGGAGATCGAGGGCATTGGCTTTGAGCGTGTGGACAGCTTTGCCGGGACACTGGGCTTTTCCAAAAATGCACCCGAGCGACTTGGCGGCGGTATCTTGCACGTTCTTGGCAATCAAGCCTTCCAAAGTGGTCACACTTGTTTGCCAAAGGAACAGTTGATTCGTGCGGCATCTGATCTGCTTTCTGTAACAAGTGAAGAGGTGGAAGAGGTAATTGGTGCGCTTTTGCAGAAGAAGCGGCTTGTTTCGGTCAAGCGTGAGGGTGAGACCTATCTTTTTGATGAGCATACCTATTCGTGTGAAAAATACATCGCCGATAAGCTGTTGCTTTTGGATCGGGTGTGTGTTTGCGCGGACATTCGAGAGATCGGGCGATTTATCGAGCGCGAGGAGCAGGCGCACCGTCTGACCTACGCAGGGCTTCAGCGACAGGCCATCATTGACGCGATGTCCAGCGGTGTTATGGTGCTTACCGGTGGACCGGGTACGGGAAAAACCACGGTGGTTCGCGCGCTTCTTCGCATTTTTAACAGTATGGGGCTCAAGGTAGCTCTGGCCGCACCCACGGGACGTGCCGCCAAGCGGCTTTCCGAGTCGACGGGTAGTGAGGCCAAGACCATTCACCGTATGCTGGAATACTCGCACGAGAAGGGGGACGAGCCGGTCTTTCTTCGCAACGAGCACAATTTTTTGTCGCAGGACGTGGTGATCCTCGATGAGATGTCGATGGCGGACACCTATCTGTTCTGCGCGCTTCTGAAGGCGGTCAAGCCCGGTGCGCACTTGATCCTGATCGGTGACGCCGATCAGCTTCCCTCGGTGGGCGCAGGTAACGTGCTTCACGATCTGATCGAAAGCGGGTGCTTTTCCACCGTCAAACTGACCGAGGTGTTCCGTCAGGCGCAGCAAAGCCTGATCATTACCAATGCACACCGCATTCACAGCGGGGAGATGCCGCTTCTGAATGTAAACGATAACGACTTTTTCTACCTGCCGCGCGAGAGCGACAGCGCGGTGGCACAGACGGTGGCCGATCTTTGTCAAAACCGCCTTCCGAGGGCCTACGGCGCGGACATTGTAAGCCGCATTCAGATCATCACGCCCTCGCGGCGGGGTGAGGGCGGCACCGACAATCTCAACCGCATTTTACAAAACACGCTGAATCCGGGGGCCCCGGACAAGCTCGAGCATCCCTTTCGCGAAAAGGTTTTTCGTGTGGGCGACAAGGTAATGCAGATCCGCAACAA
>JAGAUC010000028.1 GCA_017621015.1 Clostridia bacterium
ACAAGGCCGCCGCCAAGCACGCGGTCAAGCTCGCCAAGACCCGTGGCGGAGCGCATAAAATCGGGCAGCTCCAGATCCTTATAGGCGATGGCCTCGCTGGAGATACCGCTGACGGCGCTGACGCGCTTTACATTGCCGACTGCGCCTCCGAGGGGCTCCGGGGTCTCCTCGGTAAAGCTATTCCACTCGCCGCAGGAGGGGCACTTTCCCAGCCATTTGGGGCTTCTGTATCCGCAATCACAGATATAAGACGTTTTGATTCCTTTCATCTGCGGTTTCCTTTCTTGATGTTGTATAAAAATATTATACAACATAAAAGGGCTATTCGTCAAGATAAACCGACCGAGGTTTTTTATTTTTTTGAAATGAGGGTTTTACTATGCACGAGGGACACAGACAAAGAATGCGAGATAAATTCAAAATGCAGGGTGGCGAAGGCTTTTTGCCGCACGAGCTTTTGGAGATGATCTTATTTTATGCCATTCCCAGATGTAATACCAACGAGATGGCACATATGCTGATTGATCGCTTCGGCTCCTTCCGCGGCGTTTTGGAGGCAGATGTCTCGGAGCTGATGGAGGTCAAGGGGATCGGCGAAAATGCCGCCACGCTGCTTAAGCTTTTTCCCGTAGCGCTTCGCCTGTATTTTCAGGAGCCGCAAAGCAAGGTGCAGCGCTTTGACAAGCTTTCGGTGGCGCGTGAGTTTGGTGTGGCGCAGTTTGTGGGAAATGTAAACGAGGATCTTTATGCGCTTCTTTTGGATAATCAGCTTCGCAAGATCGACTGTATCCACCTTTGCAGGGGTACGACAAATCATGTTGGCTTTGACCTTACCGAGCTTTACCGTCAATGCCTTACGCGCAGGGTGTCCGCCGTCATCCTGTACCACAATCATCCGCGTGGCTTGTCCGTGCCCTCACGCGAGGACGTGGAGATCACCTATCAGATCCAAGGCAAGCTTTCCGATGTCAACATTTGCCTTCTGGAGCATTTTGTGATCTCGGATTTTTCCTGCACACCCATTCTTTGTGCGCAAAGCGGCGTGGTTACACCTGCGATCCCACGGGGTGGGCTCGACCGCAAGGCGCTTGAGCACTTTTATTGCCACTGAGCGTTGTCCATCGTATTCAAAATGCTGAGAGCGATAACAAGTGAAAGCTGCTTTTGATAGCTTTCATCCGCAAGGCGCTTTGCTTCCGCATCATTGGACAAAAAACCGCACTCGATCAGAATGGCCGGCTTTTCGTTTCTATCCAGAAGATAGATGGAGGAGTCGGCTTTTTTTATTTTTCGCGTGTTTTCGGGATCCAGTGCCTCCCTCACCTTGTTTTGCACCGAAAGGGCAAGGGTCTGTGACAGGGGATGATGCGCGGAATAGTACACCTGAAGCCCGTGATATTGCTTTTGCGGAAAGGCGTTCATATGGATACTTACAAAGACCGCGTTTTCGTTCTCCCGTGCAATCTTCAGACGGGCCGCAAGATCCAAGATCTTTTTTCTTCCCTTAAAGTCTACGTTGCGGTCATAGAGCAAGACGTCCTCGGTTCGTGTATAGACGACCGAAACACCGCGCTGCTCAAGGTAAGAGCCAATGGTTTTGACGAGGCTCAGATTGAGGTCCTTTTCCAGGATCCCATCGGCTGAGGAGGCACCGCCGTCCTCACCGCCGTGTCCGGCATCCAGAACGACGGTATAGGCGCGATTGCCGCTTGCGCTTTTTGTTTTTTCAAGGGGCAGATGATTTCCGAGCAGGCAGATGAGCAACAATACAACCGTGAAGATCCCGGAGATCAGTAAAAAACCGAGGGCATTGTGTGACCTTGAATTCATAGGAATTCCTCCTGTGGACGTGTTGTGGTTTATCATATGCAAAGGGAAGTGCCGGGAATGACAAGTGGCTGAAAATTATGGGGAACTTATTGACTTTCCCAAAAAATAGAGGTATAATAAATAGAATATAATTGTGGAGGTTTTTATGAGCAAGGAAATCATAGAGCTTTCTTCAAGACAACGGTTCTGGCTTTCTCTTCTTGCAGCGGCGGCACTTCCGTTTTCGGTGGCCATTTTCGGCGCGGGAGAGATCTATTTGAATAACAGCGACGAGTTCTTGTTTGTTCTTTCGGATTTTTGGTTTGTTGCCATAGCGCTCGGTCTTGCGACATTTGCGGCATTTTTCGTGCTTTTGCGAATTTTAAAAGGGAAAGTGTTTCACGTGATACTCTCTCTTTTGGTTTGGCTGGCTCTTATGAGCTATGTGCAGGGAAACTTTTTGAATTTCGGACTCACCTCGCTGGGGGCAGATGAGCTGGCCGCAGGCGCAGGAATTGGCCTTATTGTGCTGGATCTTTCGATCTGGCTGATCACGGGAGTTGGCTTTGTCTGCGCGGCGCTCCTTTTGAAGGACAAGCAGACGCTTGGGCTTTTGGCTACGGTGGCGCTGATTATGATCTTTGCCGTTCAGACCGTCAACTTTTCGATTGCTTTTTTGAATAGCGATGAGCCGGAAAAGAGCGAAAAGGTGCTCACCACGGAAAACCTCTTTGAGGTCTCACAGGGAGACAATGTCATTGTCTTTATCTTGGATCGCTTTGATATTTACTATTACCATCAGACGCTGAAGCAGGAGCCGGATTTCTTCAAGGCGCTTGATGGATTTACCATTTACGACAACAACATTTCGCTGTACTCCCGAACCTATCCGTCGATCACCTATATGCTTACAGGGCAGGAAAACCGCTTTACAAGTACACGCGAGGAATATTTTAAGGAGGCGTATGCCGACTCGGTCTTTTTGAAGGACCTGAAGGCCAACGGTTATAAGATCAACCTGTATACCTCGGCCTATTATGCGTATGACGATGCTGCGGTATTTGGGGATCTTGTGGATAACGTTTCGCACTACGATGACTACGTGATCGAAGGAAGAATGGGGCTTACAGCCAAGATGCTGGCCCTTTCGCTTTACCGCTATTTGCCGCTCGGTGTAAAGGATCTGATTGGCGTTAGTTCGGCAGATTTTGACAAATATGTATCTTTTGATACACAAAACGATCATGAAAAGTATGTGATGAGCGATGCGGATACCTACCGCCTTTTCCGCGAGAACGGACTCACCACGCAAAACGAGAGCAACACCTTCACGTTTTTGCACCTGAACGGTTGCCACTCTCCGTATACGATGGACGAAAACGGAAACCCCATTGAGAGCAACAATTATGCCTCGGCGGCCATTCCGGCGCTGAAGGGCTGTTTCGGTCTTATCTACGATCATATTGCACAGCTGAAGGCGCTCGGTCTTTATGAGGATGCCACCATTATCATTACGGGAGATCACGCACGTGCTATGGACGACACGGTGGACGTGGAGGATGCGCGCGTTACCGCGCTGTTTGTAAAGCAAAGCGGAGACTACGGAACGCCGCTTGCGTATTCCTCAGCGCCTGTTTGCCAGGAGAATCTTCGCGCCGAGATCGTAAAATCAGCGGGGATAAAAACCGATGAGAACTACGGTAGGGCGTTCTCCGATATCGGTGAGAACGAGGAGATCGTTCGCAAATACTATTTTGAAAAATCCAACGGCGACAAGGATGAGATCGTTAAGTATCGCGTTGTAGGCAATGCCAACGATTTTTCAAGCTGGACACTTTATGAAAAAGAAGTAGTCGGGGAGATCTATAAGTAAGGGGGCACTATGTTTGAGAATTTGATGCATTATGTTTGTATCCCTTTGGGGGTGCTTATGAAATGGTGCTGGATGCTTGTGGGTAACTACGGCGTGGCCATTGTTCTGTTTACGCTTCTCTCCAAGATCGTGATTCTTCCCGTTACGGTATGGGTGCACAAAAATTCCATCAAGATGGTGCGCGTGCAGCCCGAGATCAATTTTTTGAAGGCTAAATATTACGGCGATATGGATACCGTTGCCACCGAGCAAGCAAAGCTTTTCAAGCGCGAGAAATATAGCCCGGCGGCCTCGATCGTATCGCTGATCCTTCAGTTGTTTTTGCTTTCCGCGATCATTGAGATCATCTACCATCCATTGACCTATCTGCTCGGGGCTTCGCCCGAAACGGTTTCGGCACTGGCTGAGGCACTCGGCGTTGAGCAGGGCATTTCTTCGACGGAGATCCTTATCGTTGAGGCGGTGAAATACCGTTCGTATACGCCGTTTGATACGCTTCTTACTGCCGAGTTTCCTGTCGAACTGATGCAAGCAATCGGAGGACTGGATTTTTGGTTTCTCGGCTTCAACGTTTCCGAGATCGCCTCGCAGACCCTTGGAAAGAACCTTTTGATCCCGCTTTTGGCCGGCGTTTCCTCCTGGCTTCTTTGTCTCTCACAAAACGCGCTCAATCCGCTTCAGCACGAGCAAAGTAAGTGGAATCAGTACGGCATGATGGTATTCTCGGTGGGGCTTTCGCTTTACCTTGGATTTTTTGTTCCTGCGGGTATTGTTATTTACTGGGTGTTCAGCAATCTGTTTTCGGTTTTCCAGCAGATGCTTCTTAACCTTGCCATCAACCCCAAAAAGCACATTGATTACGAGGCGCTGGAAAAAAGCCGTGAGGCACTTGCCGCCATCGAGGCACTGGATGATAAAAACGGCGAGGACGCGGCCAAAAACAAAAAGCGTGAGCGCGCCGATTATAAGCGCTTTTTCGGTGTGGTGAATAAGCATGTGGTCATTTATTCCGAAAAGAGTGGCTTTTACAAGTATTTTGAGGATTTGATGAATGAGCTTCTGGAACGCTCGAATTTGATCCTTCATTATATTACAAATGACCCGAACGACGTGATCTTTTCGGTTGCCGAAAAGCAGCCGCGTATCCGCGCCTATTATATCGGCAACAAAAAGCTGATTACCCTGATGATGCGCATGGAGGCCGACATAGTCATCATGACAACACCGGACCTCGACAAGTATTATATCAAGCGCTCACTGGTGCAGAAGGACATTGAGTATATCTACGTGCCGCACGATCCGATGAGCGCGCATATGGGCTTCCGCGAGAATGCACTGGATGCCTTTGATACCATTTTCTGTACGGGACCGCACATCGAGCGCGAGGTGCGCGCCACCGAGCAGGTGTACGGACTTAAGCCCAAAACGCTGGTGCACTTTGGATATCCGCTGGCAGAAAAGCTGATCGCGGCGCACCAAAACGTAGCGGTGGAAACGGGCAGGGGACGCAAGCAGATCCTGATTGCTCCCTCGTGGCAGGAGGACAATCTTCTGGACAGCTGTGTGGACAAGCTGATCGAGCAGCTTTATAGTGAGGACAACCGCATCGTTGTCCGTCCGCACCCCGAATATGTCAAGCGCTATCCGGACCGAATGAAGGCACTTACCGACCGCTACGCCGATAAGGTGGGGGACGGTCTTGTGTTTGAGCTGGATTTCTCGGATAACAGCTCGATCTGGTCATCCGACCTTCTGGTGACCGATTGGTCGGGCATTTCGTTGGAGTTCTGTTTTGCTACCAAGCGGCCCGCGCTTTTCATCAACACGCAGATGAAGGTGGAAAATCCTAACTGGCAGAGGATCGATTGTGTTCCCGTGGAGATCTCGCTGAGAAACCGCGTAGGCGTTGCTTTGGATAAAGACGAGCTTGATCGGGTGGGCGAGACGGCAAAACAGCTTTTGGATAGCCCCGAGCTCTATGCCGACAGGATCCGCGAAGCACTTGACGAGCATTTCTACAATTTGGGAAGTGCGGCCAAGGCCGGCGCGAAATATATTCTTAGAAGCTTGCAGGAAAAACGGAAAAAATAAAGGAGATATCACAATGAAAAAAACGCAGATTCTTATGACGCTTCATCTGGCACTTTGGATGGTGATTGGTCTTACGCTGCACGCGGCGGCCTATATCGATCCGAGTGTAGTTTCAGGACTTCTGGTCTCGGTGGCGGGCGCCGTGG
>JAGAUC010000268.1 GCA_017621015.1 Clostridia bacterium
CCCCCGCCGGAGGCACGTTCCCCTTTGCAAACCTAAACTCACCGCAAAACTTCAATTTGTGAAATATAAACGATTGGTGCGATGCTATTTTATGCGTAGGCGGCGGATATCGTCGGCATTGGGCGTGACGTAGGCCGTCCAGTTGGTGTGATAGATGACAAAGCCGGGGCGAGCTGAGGGCGGCTTTTTGATATTTTTGGCAAGTGAGTAATCCACGGCAATGTTTTGTCCGCCGTATGCCTTGGAGTGATAGGCGGCGATCTCGGCGGCCTGCGTGAAGTCGCGGTCGGTCGGCTCCTTACCCTCGCAAACCAGGAGCACGTGCGAGCCGGCGGTGTTTTGGCGTGGAACCAGTAGTCGTGCTTTGAGGCAAGACGGAAGGTGATATACTCATTCTGAAGATTGTTCTTGCCGCAAAGGACGGTGAGACCGTCATCGGTCCTGAATTTGGCCACGGTCGGTGTGGCAGATCTCCGTCCACCGCACTCCTGCTTCATACGCGAGGCATAGCCGCTTCGGTGAAGCTCGTCGCGGATCTCATTTAAGTCGCTCGGCGATTCGGCGCGCTCCAGCGAGTCTGCCACCGAATTCAGATATTCGATCTCCACAAGGTCAAGCTCGATCTGCTTGGTAAGCTCGATTCGGGCATTTTTTGACTTGTTGTACTTTTTGTAAAGACGCTGGGCGTTGGCGGCAGGTGAGAGGCGTTCATCCAGCTCGATCCGTATCATTCGCGGATTGCCCTCGTCATCGTAATTCTCATAATCGGGCAAGAGAGCCTCTTTCATGCCACGTTTCAGAAGATAAATATTGGCGGTGATGACGTCGCCCATTTTTTTAAATTCTTCGCCCTTCTGACAATCGGCAAGCTCGGTGCGCTGAAGCTCCAGCTTTTTTGTGACACGCGCAAGCGCGTTGCCGATCAGCTTTTGCACGTCCGAGGCGCGTTGCCGCACACGCTGCTCGCGGTCGCGGCTTTGGAAATACAGATCGAGAAGCTCACCTGCGCTTGCAAGATGCTTGTGCGTGAAATCCTTACCGTACTGCAAAAGGTCGCAGAACGCATATTCCACGGGAAGATCTCCCTGACAGATCAGCGTGGGAGAGAAGCGCCCGTTTTGAATGTTGTCCATCATTTCGGAGAATTCTTTGTAGAGCGCGGCGGCGTTGTAGCCGTCGCAGGGCGTGTCGGTCTTTCCGGTCGCGCGGTACGCGATCTCGCGCGCGATAGCGGCCGAGATGCCCGCAAAGGCTGAGAGAATAAACTTGTCAGCCGGTTTGCCGTTGCCCTCGGTCTTGGCGATCTCCATAAAGGTTTCCCGCGTGACCCCAAGCGGCACGTGTTTATCCTGCTTTGGCGGAAGCTCGTAACGCATACCCGGCAGAACTTGTCTTAAGCTACTGGTGGTGAAGTCCACGGTTTTGAGCGCGGACAGAATTTTTCCGTCGCTGTTTGTAAAGATCAGATTGCTGTATTTTCCCATGACCTCCGCAACGAGGAACATCTGACACTCGTAGCCCATCTCATCGCGCGTCTCAAAGCCGAGCGTGACTACACGCTCAAAGCCCTCCTGCATGACCGAAACCAGCTTGGCTCCCTGCAAGTGCTTGCGAAGCAGCACGCAAAACATCGGGGGGTTTTGCGGATTTTCCTTTTGCTCGGCGGAAAAACCGATACGGGGATTGTTCGCGCCCGCATTGATCAAAAGACGCTTGCCGCCGCTCTTGGAGCGGATCTGCAAAACGATCTCGTCACGCTCGGGCAGATACACCTTTTCCACGCGTGCACCGAGCGATTCCTCGCGAATTTCGTGAAGCGTGCACGCCAGCATACCTGCATCAAACGCCATAATGAGTCTCCTTCAAAAGTGTGTCGACCTCGGCAAGGGAGGGGAACACGTAGTCGGGCTTGTCGGCCTTTGCCGCCGCATCCACGTCGGCCTGTGTGGTCTCGCCCGTCAGCACAAGCACCGAGCAAACGCCGTGCTTTTTGCCGAGCGCAATGTCGGTGTAAAGTCGGTCGCCGAAAATGCACATTTCGTCCTTGCTTATGCCAAACGCCTCCTCGATCATTTCCACCGTTTCACGGTAGGGCTTGCCAAAGTAGATTGGCGCTTTTCCGGTCGATGCTGTGACAAAGGCGGCGATGGCACCGCTGTCCGGGATAAACCCGTCCTCGGTGGGACAGTTGAAATCGGGGTGCGTGGAAAGATATTCCGCACCGCCGCGGATAAAGCGGCAGGCGGCGCTCAGCTTCTCGTAGGTCAGCGAGGTGTCAAAGCTGGTGACAACGATGTCACAGCTTCGTGCGGTCTCATCCACAAGAGGGATACCCTTTTGACGGAATTCCTCCACCAGCTCGTCCGTGCCGACAAGATATACGCTCTTTCCTGCGCGGTGACGTCTGAGAAATTCGACGGTGACATCGCCTGAGGTCATGATCTCGTCCCTCTGCGGATCAAAGCCGAGGCGCGTGAGCTTGTGAAGATAAAAATCGTCCGTGTGCGAGGCGTTGTTGGTAAAAAACAAGACCTTTCGTCCGCCGGCACGAAGGTTTTTTAAAAAGCGAACGGCAAAATCAAACACGCGGTTTCCCAGATAAATAGTGCCGTCCATATCGAAAATATAAAGCTTTTTTTCAAGAATGGGGTGAGTCTTAGTAGAATTCTTTTTCATAATTGACCTTTTTTGCCTGATTTCCTTGATTTTTTGATGTTAAGATGTTATAATGATAAAAAATGTGTGTAAAGGAACGGATATGAAAACAGTAATTGGAATTGACGTCGGTGGAACCACCACCAAGATCGTGGGCTTTCGCGGCGAGGAGGGGCGGGAGCCGTCGCTCATCGAGCCTCTTTTTGTGAGAGCCACCGATCCTGTGACCTCGGCATACGGTGCCTTCGGTAAATTTACGCTGGAGAATAAATTGGATCTGGACAGCATCGACCGCGTGATGATGACGGGGGCGGGCTCTTCCTTTATCGATAAGCCCATCTACTCGGTAAAATGCGAGCGTGTGACCGAGTTTTCCTGCATCGGACACGGCGGCCTTTACCTCTCCGAGCTGGACGAGGCCATGGTCGTCAGCATGGGAACTGGTACAGCAATGGTGTACGCCAAGCGCGAAAACGAAGGTGTCAAGACCCAGTACCTCGGCGGTACGGGCGTTGGCGGTGGCACGCTGGTCGGACTTACGCGTCAGATCCTCGGCGTGGACAACATCGACCACATCGAGGGGCTTTGTGAGGGCGGAAATCTGGATAACATCGACCTTCGTATCAAGGATATTTCCAAGCAGCACCGCTACAGCGGCATGGACGAAAGCCTGACGGCGGCCAACTTTGGAAAGCTGAGCGACATCGCCAGCCAGAGCGACATTGCGCTGGGTATTGCCAATATGGTGTCCGAGACCATCGGTATGATCGCCATTTTTGCTGCGCGGAACTACGCGCTTCGCAACATCGTGCTTACGGGTAACCTGACGGCGGTCAAGCCCATTCGCGAGCGGCTTCTCAGCATGAGCAAGAGCTTTGATGTCAACTTTATCATCCCCGAAAAGGCACAGTTTGCCACGGTGATCGGGGCGGCTTTGCAAAGCCTGTAAATAGAATTAAGCGTGATTCGCGGCGATAGCCTCTGTGATCTTGTCGGAAAGTGCGACAAAGGTTTCGGTGTCCAGCTTTTCGCCGCGAATGTCTGCCGATAGGCCACATTCTACGATAAGCGCGGTGAGCGTTTCCTTGGAAAGCTCGGGGAAGCCGGCGGCGAGGGCGTTGGGAATCGTCTTGCGGCGTTGCTCAAACGCAGCCTTCACCGTGCGGAAGAAGATGTCCTCACTCAGAGGCTTGTAAGGACGGTCCTTGTAAAGCTGGATGCGAACCACCGAGGAATTGACCTTGGGCGGTGGCATAAAGTTGCCTGCGCTTACGGTAAACAGCTTTTCCGCCGTTCCGTAGTAGGAAAGAACGGTGGTAATGGCGCCGCAATCGCGGCTGCCGGCTTTGGCGCAAAGGCGGTCGGCTACCTCGGACTGGATCATAATGGTGATGTAGTCGAAGGGAAGTCCCGACTCCAAAAGCTTCATCAGGATCGGCGTGGTTATATAATAAGGAAGATTGGCGCACACCGAGATGCCACCCTCAAAATAGGGGGAAAGGATCTCGCGAAGATCCGCCTTCATGACGTCTTCATTGATAACGCGGACGTTTTTAAAGTCCTCCAGGGTATAGGCGAGAACGGGAATGAGGCTTTTGTCGATCTCAAGAGCAATGACATTTTCGTAACGTGCCGCAAGCTCGGCCGTCAGCGTGCCGATGCCGGGGCCGATCTCGAGAACGGTTGTCGAGCGGCCGTCACAGCAGCTGTCGGCAATGTCCTCCACGACCATACGGTTGGTCAAAAAGTTCTGTCCGAACTCCTTGCGGAATTTAAGGCCGTAGACTGCCATGATCTGTTTTATGGTTTTGATGTCACAAAGATTCATCGTTTATCTTCTCCCAAGAGTGTTTACTTTTTCTTATTGTACCATAGCCGACTCAAAAAATCAATCCCGATGGGCTTGGATTTGAAAAAAATCTTGCATATTTTCGAAAATACTCTTGACAAACCGAGGAAAAAAAGGTATAATACTTAGGCATTGTTGCTGGTGTAGCACAGTCTGTAGTGCAGCTGATTCGTAATCAGCAGGTCGAAGGTTCGAGTCCTTTCACCAGCTCCAA
>JAGAUC010000269.1 GCA_017621015.1 Clostridia bacterium
AGAGACCACGCACAGCGCGCAGGACGCGGTCATAAAGCGACTCAGCGAAATGCGGCGGCTGGTTTTGGCATAGATCAGGCGTGCCGCGCCCATAAAGAGGGCGAAAAGGCAGGGGCCGAGCAGGTCGCCCAGTGCCTTGGGCATACCAAGGCCGGTCTCGGCAAAGGTCGATGCCCACTGGCTCATGGCCAGCTCCGAGGCTCCGCCGCCGAGCATGACCAGAAAGAGAAGCCAGAAGGTCTTGTTTTTCATAAAGGCGTGCGGCTGCTTTTTGGACTCCTCGCTTTCGGTCTCATACAAAGGCACGAAGCAAAACAGAACCATATCCAAAAGCGGAATGAGCGCCCAGAAGTAAGCGAGATATTCCCATTTCTCAACGCCGAAGATCGAGAAATAGAGCATCGAAAGAAGCACCACCAGCACGTGTCCCCAGCAATAAAAGGAGTGGAGCAGGCACATAATGGCGGATTTGCGCCTTGTGGGGCAGGCCTCGACAACCGGGGAGACCATGACCTCTACAAGTCCGCTTCCAAAGCCGCTGAGAATGACCGCCACGGCCAGCGCCGCATAGGGTGGCAGAAGTCTTGGCAAAAAGCCAAAGCCGGCCACGCCGAGTGCCGCGATCAGCTGGGCGAGAATGACGGTGGGGCGGGGCTTAAAAAAGCCGGGAAATTTGGTGGCCACGATATCGGTCAGCAGCTGTGCGAGGAAGCAGATGACGATCAGCGAGCTGATCTCCGAATAGGAAAGCCCGTACTGTCGCCCGAAGGTGACGTACAAAAGCGAGGAGAAGTTGAGTGTGATCGATTGGGTGATATAGCCGATAAAGCCGGCAAAAATGGTAGAGCGATGCGTGAGTTTCATAGGTATCCTTTATATGATCTTGGGTTCTTTGTTTTCGATATAGTCGGCGAGCGAGAGGGAAAATTCTTCCCTAAGGAAATCCGCAAAGCGCTTTAAGGGGAAGCCGACCACGTTGAAGTAGTCGCCCTTGATGCCGCGGATCCAAAGTGCGGCAAAGCCTTGAATGGCGTACGCGCCTGCCTTATCGTAGGGCTCGCTTGTGGAAACGTATTTGGCGATCTCGCGCTCGGGGATGTCGTCAAAGAGAACGCGCGTGACCTCGGCGCACGCCACACGCTTTTGCTCGGTAAGCAGCGCGATGCCGCTGATGACGCGGTGTTCCTTGCCCGAAAAGGCGCGGAGCATACGCTCGGCGTCGGCCTTGTCGCGAGGCTTTCCGAGGATCTCGTTCTCAAGTGCCACCACGGTGTCCGAGGCGATGACGATGGTATCGGACGTGAGCTTGCCGCTTTGGCGGAGGGTGCGGAGCACCGCCTCACCCTTGCGAAGCGCGAGCTCCTTTACGTATTCGCAGGGGTCGGTCTTAGCACAGGTCTCGTCGGCGTCGGCGGTGACAACGGAAAAAGCCAGACCGATGTTTTCCAGAATTTCTCTTCGTCTGGGGGATTTGGAAGCAAGAATAAAGGTCATTTTTTATCTTCTTTCTTAATAGATATAGACAGAAACAAAATCACAGATATTTTAGCATTTGTTCTGTTTTTTGTCAAGGCTTTGTATGCCAAAAGACCGCCAATATCTACAAAATTGGACGAAACCCTTGACAAGATGCGAATTTTATAATATAATGTGATAAATATATTTTTTACAGGAGGATTTTATTTTGGATACGGACGGTAGTTGTTGTATATTACAGCACAATCAGTTCAAGCTTTCGACTTGCGAGGTGATTTGTCATGGGTGAGTCGAGTACAAAAATCGTATTAATCGTTTGTTTGCTGCTTTTCAGCGCATTTTTCTCGGCGACGGAGATGGCGTTTTCCTCTCTGAACAAGATCCGCCTTAAGAATGCGGCGGAAAACGGAGATAAAAAGGCCGCGGATGTCCTGAAGGTCATTGACGGCTTTGACCGTGTTTTGTATACGGTCCTCGTGGGCAATAACATTGTAAACATTCTGTCCTCGTCGGTGGCCACGGTTCTTTTTATCGATCTTTTGCAGAATTCGGCAAAGGGAACCACGATGGCAACGGTCGTGATGACGGTGCTGGTGCTGATCTTTGGCGAATGCGTGCCCAAGAGCCTTGCCAAGGAAAAGCCCGAAAGGTTTGCGATGGCGGTCTTGCCGCTTATAAAGTTTTTCAGGGTCATACTTTGGTTGCCCGCAACGCTGCTTCTCGGCATCAAGAGGCTGATCGCCCTTTGCTTTAAGCGGGGAGAGAGTGAGGAAGCGGCGCAGATCACCGAGGATGAGATCATCACCTTCGTGGAGGAGGCCGAGCTTGAGGGCTCGATCGGTGAGCAGGAGAGCGAGCTGATCCGCAGCGCGGTGGAGTTCAATGACCGTGAGGCACAGGAGATCCTGACGCACCGTGTGGACATTTCGGCCATCTCGGAGGATGCCGGCGAGGAGGAGATCGAGGCGCTCTTTATTGAGACCGGCTTCTCGCGGTTGCCCGTATATCGGGATACCATCGATAATATCATCGGTGTTATTCATCACAAGGACTTTTTCAACAAGGTCAAGACCGGAATGGTTACGCTGTCGAGCGTGATCAAGCCCGTTGTTTCCGTACATAAATCCATCAAGATCAGCGATCTTTTGAAGATGCTCCAGAAGGAAAAGACGCACATTGCCGTTGTGGCGGACGATTACGGCGGAACGCTGGGTATCGTCACGATGGAGGATATCATCGAGGAGCTTGTTGGAGACATCTGGGACGAGCACGACGAGGTGGTCGAGGAGATCGTGGAGCTGGAGGAGAACAGGTACCGCGTTCTTTGCACCGCGTCTCTTGACAAGGTCTTTGAAATGTTTGACATCCGTATGGAGAGCGACGAGGCCTCGGTTGGTGGCTGGGTCATGAAGGAGCTGGATAAGATCCCCGAGGAGGGAGACGCCTTCACCTATGACAACGTTGAGGTGGTCGTTACCAAGACCGATTCCAAGCGTCTTGTCGAGATCGAAGCCACGGTTCACGTCCGCGTGGACGGTGAGGTGGTGGATATGCCCGAGGAGACCGAGGAAGAACAAGAGTCTGAAAAAGAATAAAATAAAGGGAAGCCCCCGCGCATTGGCGCAGGGGCTTCTTTTTTTGCGCCATTTTGTTTGGCAGGGAGTGTCAGAGGCTGGCAGTGTTTGGCAGAATGGGGTGCGGTAGGATAGTCTTGCGCCGCAGAAAGAGGTGGTTATATGGTGTAAAGGAAAAGGAAAAGGACGTGGAGTCCGGAGAGCTGATGGAGCGCGCGAGGGCGTACATTCTGGAATGCTCCTGCGGTGAGGGTGGCAAGCATGGGGGACGCTTCCCCAATCTGGCCGGCTTTTGCCGCTATCTCGGTGTTGGGGTGGAGCAGTTTTGTCTTTCGATGAAGGAGAGGCAGGAGGAGTACGACGCGCTTTGCGCGATGCTTGAGGACGAGGCACTCAATTCCGGACTTTCCGCCACACTCATTTCCGCCTATCTGAAACGGCACCTCGGATATGGGGACAAGAGCGAGGCGGCGGCCAAGTCCTCGATGGAGCTGGACCAGCTCAAGCTGGTTTTTGAACACGATATTTATGAGGACGGCGAATGAAGACGGTACGGATTCGGGGAAAGCCTAACCCAAAGCAAGCGGAGTTTTTCGCTTCCAGGGCAAAATTCACCGCCTATGGCGGCGCACGCGGCGGTGGAAAATCCTGGGCGCTCAGGCGCAAGCTGGTGGCGATCTGTCTGCGTTATGCGGGGGCGACCTGCCTTTTGGTCAGGCGCTCGTATGCGGAGCTGAAATCCAATCATCTGACGGCATTTCTTGCGGAGTACGGAAGCTTTCTGGAGTACCGCGAGGCCGAAAAAACGCTGTTCTTTCCCAACGGAAGTCGCATTGTGTTCGGCTTTTGTGCTTCGGATCGCGATATGCTTCGCTATCAGGGTCAGGAGTACGATGTGATCGCCATCGACGAGGCTACACAGCTGAGCGAGGAGCGGTTTCAGGTCTTTAAGGCCTGCCTGCGCGGCGTCAATCCCTGCCCCAAGCGCATGTATCTGACCTGCAACCCCGGTGGCATCGGGCACGCGTGGGTCAAGCGACTGTTTGTGGACCGCGAGTACCGCGAGGGAGAAGATCCCGAGGATTATTGCTTCATAAGAGCGCTGGTTGGCGACAACACCTATCTTTTAGCTAAAGATCCTGAATACAAAAAGCAGCTGGAGGGGCTTCCGACAAAGCTCCGCGAGGCCTGGCTTTTTGGACGATGGGATGTGTTTGAGGGGCAGTTCTTTCCGGAGTTTGACGAGAGGCGCCACGTGTGTGAGGTGGCAGAGCTTCCGCGAATGAACCGATATTTTCTGGCCTTCGACTACGGCTTTGATATGCTGGCGGCGCTTTTGATGGGTGTCCGCGGGGAGGAGATCTACGTTCTGCGTGAGGTCTGTGAACCGGGGCTGACGCTCGGCGAGGCGGCCGCGCGGCTGGTGAGGGAATTTTCCTCCTACCGCATAATGTATGCGGTGGCCTCGCCCGATCTTTGGAATCGGCGTCAGGACCGCGGCAAAAGCGGCGTGGAGATCATGCAAGGTGTCCCCGGAATGCCGCCGATGGTAGCTGCGGATGACAGGCGAGTACCGGGTTGGCGCGTGGTGAGGGAATATCTCGTGGGCGAGAGTCCAAGGCTTCACATCTCGCGTGCCTGCCCGACGCTCATCCACTCGATGTCGGCGCTTCTGTGTGATCGCACGCGTGCCGAGGATGCGGCCAGCGAGCCGCACGCTGTGACGCACGCGCCCGAAGCCCTGAGATATGCGTTAATGAGTCGGCTTCCAACATTTGCCAGTGCCAATCCGGGCGACCCTTTTTCCGGCTTTTTCGGAAAGGACAAGCCCCAAAACAGTTTTTTATTTGATTGAGAGAAAGGAACCTTATGAGTATGAACAACAATACGGCTTGCCGTGAGGTCTTTGATGGCTTTTCGGGGCTTGGGCTGTCCTCTCGTGGGAAAACGTCCTGCCGTCTGGACAATTTCCGCGTGTTGGCCGACGGCTCTCTGGAAAAACGAGAGGGCATACGCCATCTTGCCTCGCTCCCACGGGCCGTGCGCGGCATCTGCTCCTTTCCCGAAGGGGGAGAGGATGTTATTTTGGCAGTAGCCGGGAACACGCTGTATCGCATTCGCAAGAACGGCGAGACGCTTTCCACCTCCTGCTTTGTGACCGAGGAGGGTGAGGTTGGCAGTTTTTGGTTTGGCGGACGGCTTTATTTTCTGGATGGCAAGAGCATCTATCGCTATGAGGGCAACGGCGTGGCTGTGGAGGTGCACGGATACACACCGCTTTACGGCAAGAACTGGAGCACCTTTACGACCGAGGATCACACCGTGAACGAGCCGCTCAACACGCTTTCTCCGTACGTTCGCCTTCATTTTCGGGTGATTGACTCGGTAAGGCAGATAGAGATCGGCTTTGGCGTGAAGGAGATCGATTGGATTTTGGCGGACGGTGTTAAGATAAACAGCTCGCGCTATCAGCTTACGAACGGCAAGAATGCCATTCTTTTCTCGGAGCTTATTTACGCCTCGGAAATCGAGGTTTCGGCTACGGTTTCGACGGACGGATATACGGATAGCACGCCCTCCTCCTGCCGCAGAGCGGCGGTGTATGAGGATTTTGAAAACAGCAGAGTCTTTTTCTTTGGCGGGCAGGACAGTACCCAATTTTTCGCTACCGAGCCACGGTCCGCCGCGGTGCTCGCGCGGGACCGAGCGCTTTATCCACTCTCGTGCGGTCTGTATGTGCCGCTGGGACGTGGCTGCTCTCTTGAGGGAGGCGAGCCCATCACGGCCATCTGCCGATGCCAGGACCGTATGCTTCTCTTTTTCCCATCCTCGCTTTGGGCAAGTGAGGTGATGGACGAAGCGGCGGGGGAGTCCATTCTCTTCTCGCCCGTTTGCAGTCATCTCGGATGCAGCGCAAATGGCGCGGCGGTAATGACGGGAACGTCGGCTCCCATTACGGTATCGCGAGGCGGTGTTTACCGCCTGCGCATCGATCCCGACCTTCTGGAGGAATGTGAGAGCACGCGTCTTTCGGATGCGGTTGAGCCGTTTTTCTCGGGAGCCTCTCTTGCCGACGTAAGTGTGTGCTATCATCATCGGCGCGGCGAGCTTTGGTTTGCGGCAAAAGGGGCGGATAACATCCTTTTGTATGCCCCCGAGCGCAAGGCGTGGTACTGCTATGGCGGTATTTTCGTCGAGCGGTTGTTTGCCTTTGGGGACGGCGTGGGCTTTTCGTCGGGCAGCGAGGTGTTCGTGTTTGATGAGGCGCTTTGTGTGGACATGCTTAGCGACGGCGCACACCTGATCGAAGCGGTCTTTGAAAGCGGCTGGCTGGATTTTGACGATACGGGCGCGGAGAAGCGGGCAGAGGGGCTGGTGATCACCGCCGCGCTTTCGGGTGGCGAGCTTATGCTGTCGCTTAGCGATGGCACACCGCTTGGTGAGGAGAAGATATCGGGTAAGCATCCCGTGCCCTTTGGCATTTACGATTGCCGCCTTCCCACAGGAAGATTCCGCGCGACAAGGCTTACGATTCGCGCCCTTGGCCCGATGCGCGAGCGAATTTACCGTGCAGAGCTTCTGGCACAGAAAGGAAAGAAATGATAACATCTACATGGAAATTATACGAAAACGGCAAGGATCACAAGCGGCGCCTGGGGCTTTACGAGCGGGTGCGTGAGAACGAGCGCTTTTACCGCGGCGACCAATGGCACGGCGTAAATACCGAAAACCTCCCAAAGCCCGTGTTTAACGTGGTGCGGCGAGTGATCGACTTTTTGGTCTGCTCGGTAGCGGCGGACCGCTACACCATCTCGTACACCGATGAGGATCTGCCCTTTAAGGGGGAGGGAAGGCTGGCGCAGGAGGTGGGGCGTGCACTCGCGCTTGTGACCCGAAATGCGGCCTACCGCTGGGAAAAATGCCGTATGGACGACCTGGTTTATACGCTTTTGCAGGATGCGGCCATTTCAGGTGACGGTGTGGCGTACTGCTATTGGGATACCGAGGCCGAAAGCGGTCGGTATCGCGGTGACATTGCCGTGCAGACACTGGATTCGGTCAATCTTTTTGTGGCCGATATGAACCGCGCCGACATTCAGTCGCAGGAGTACGTGCTGTTGGCGGGGCGCGCGTCGGTGGACTCGCTTCGGCGCGAGGCGAGGAGACTGGGACTTAGCGAGCGAGAGATCGCAAGGATCCGCTCGGACGACGATTATGCGGACGGAGCCGGTGACTATGCCACAAGCGAGCTTTCGGACGGCGGTGACGGCAAGGCGACCTATCTTGTCCGCTTCTTCCGTGAAAACGGCAGGGTCGTTTACGAAAAATCGGTCAGGGAGTGCGTGCTTTGCCGCATCGTGACCGATTGTAAGCTCTATCCCGTAGCCTACTTCAACTGGAGCCGCGCCAAAAACTGCTTTCACGGCGCCTCGCCCATAAGCGAGATGCTGCCGGGGCAGAAGTACATCAACCGCGCCTATGCGATGATGATGAAGCACATGACCGACAGCGCTTTCTCCAAGGTGATCTATGACAAGAGTCGAATTCCCGAATGGAGCGGTGCGGTCGGTGAGGCCATCGCGGTGGTGGGCGCGCCCAACGTGTCAGACACGGTGGACGTCATTCCGCCCGGCAAAATGGAGAGTGGGTATCTCCAGCTGATCGAAAACGCGCTTTCCACCACCAAGGAGCTGATGGGCGCGACCGAAACGGCACTGGGTAATACCGCTCCTACCAATACAAGCGCCATCCTTGCGCTTCGTGAGACCTCCAAGCTGTCGCTCGGAAGGATCGAAAGCGCGCTGTCGCAATGCCTTGAGGATATTGCCAACATCTGGATCGACATGATGTGCGCGTATTATCCAAACGATCGATTGCTTGCCTACCGGGAGGGCGAGAAAACGCTTTCGGGTAAAGTCGATTTTGAGCTTCTGAAGCGCTGTCTGATCCGTGCGAGGGTGGATGTAGGCGAGTCCGAGCGCTACAGCGCGACGGCGACACTTAGTCTTTTGGACAAGCTGCTTGACGGAGGCTTTATCAAGCTCGAGGATTATCTTGAGCATTTGCCGGACGGCCTCCTGCCCTCGCGCAGAGCGCTTCTGGCCAAGTATACGGAAGGAGTGAGGTCAAATGAACGAGAATGAAGATCCGGGAACGGTTGTAGAGGCGGAGGCGGTGAATGAGACCGAGGCGGCCGAGCCTTTGGCGAATTCCACGGACGACCGCATGGCACTTGAGGCCGAGATCGAGCGGCTTCGGGGCGAGGTGGCGCGTCTTGGCGAGCTTCAAGCGCGCTCGCGCGGGGAGCTGGACGAGTTTTGCTTACTTTTCCCGAGTGTACCGCTTTCCTCCTTGCCGGGTGAGGTAAGAGAGGCGGTGGACGGCGGCGTGCCTCTGGCGGCGGCATATGCGCTGTATGAAAAACGTGAGGCGCATCGTGCGGCGTCCGGCCAAAGGAGCGCCGAGAGCTCCTGGCGCGGTATGAACGAAAGCGGAGGCGGTGAATATTATTCGCCGTCCGAGGTGAGGGAAATGTCGCAAAAGGAAGTCCACAAAAACTACAAAAAAATCATGGAATCCATGAAGCATTGGAAATGAAAACACAGAAGAGAAACAAAAACAATGAAAGGAAACAAAAACAATGAGTGTTGCTAATTTTATTCCTACTATCTGGAGCGAGACGCTGTATGAGGGCCTTGTGGGCCAGTGCATTGCGGTCAAGAACTGCAATCGCGAGTTTGAGGGAGACATTGCGGGCATTGGCTCGGAGGTCAAGATCGTCGGCATCGGCGACGTGAACATTCAGAACTACACGCCCAATTCCACCATCGGCGATCCCGACATTCTCAGCGATTCGGTGCGCAGCATGAGCATCGACCACGCCAGATACTTCAACTTTATGATCGACGACGTCAACCGCGTGCAGGCGTCGCCCAAGCTGATGGGCGCGGCGCTCAAAAACGCCGCCAGAGGTCTTGCCAACGTAGCCGACCGCGAGGTGCTTGCGCTTCACGCCGATGCCGCAAACAGCATTGACGTAACGGCGGCCACCGAGGACAATCTGCTGAATCCCTTTATTGAGGCGCGCAATATTCTCTACAAGAACAACGTGACCGACTCCTCGGAGGTGGTCTTTGAGGTGTCGCCCGACGTGGCGGCTCGCCTTTTCAAGGACAAGATGGAGCTGGTTACCAACAACAACGAGATGCTGGAGAACGG
The DNA here is from genome assembly GCA_017621015.1 of Clostridia bacterium. GTDB lineage: Bacteria > Bacillota > Clostridia > Oscillospirales > CAG-272 > RGIG8775. Next base: position 9,270 of record JAGAUC010000269.1, read on the forward strand.
CTGCCTGGGCAGCATTATGGGCTGTAAGGTCTACGTTTCGGGCAACATTGCGGTTGACGAGGAGGGCGGCAAAAAGTATCATCGCTGCATCGCCCGCACCAAGCGCGCCATCGCGTTTGCTCAGCAGCTTCAGAAGATCGAGGCGTACCGCCCCGAGGGCTTCTTCGCCGATGCGGTCAAGGGTCTGTACCTTTACGGCATGAAGGTGGTCTATCCCACCGAGATGGTGAGAATCAACGTGGATATGGGAGCGTGATTTTCGTGCTTTGCAGTCAGATCTACAAAAAGGCGCTTCGGCTGATCGGTGAGGTCGAGCCGGACGATGCGCGCACCGAGGATTATTTGGAGCGTGCGCCCTACATTCTGGCAAACGCCGTTTCGGAGCTTCGCATGCTGGATGTGCATTACCGCCGGGCGTTCGGGCTTGACGAGCAGGTGCTCGTACCCGACACCGAGCTGTGTCTGCCGCTTTCTGAGCGTTTTCCGCTCTGTGCGCGCTTTGTGCACGCGGTGAGTGCCTACCTCGCGTCGATCCTTCTGATCGACGAGGACAGCACGCTTTCGGACAAGCTGTACGACAAGTTCTGCGTGGCGGTGACCGCCATCACCGAGGAGATCCCCGCCGAGAGGCAGAAGATCCTCGATATGTACCGATAAAAAAGGAGGCTGAGCCATTTGGCTCAGCCTTCTTTTGTAAATTGAAGTTTGTCGAAGGGGAACGTGGGGCTCTGCCCCAAACCCCGCCACCTTTAAAAAGGTGGACCAAACTTTTGCAGAATGGGTCTGC
>JAGAUC010000270.1 GCA_017621015.1 Clostridia bacterium
AGAAAACAAAGCTGACCTTACCGGCAATGGCGTCGATATTCGAAGCGTCAAGCACAGTCATATCGGCAAACTTCTCGGGCATTGCCACCTTCATCTTCCATCTCTCGCCGACGGCCTCGCGGTAGGTCTTACCGGCCGAGCGTGCCGAAGCGGCAAGCAATACGACCTCAAAATAGGGATGGTTCTCAAGAAGTGTCAGAAAGCGCTGACCGACCATACCCGTCGCGCCTACAACACCAACCTTCATCTTTTCCATAATATATATCCTTTCACATAAAATAGTAACAATCTATTATACCGCGTATGCGGTGCAAAATCAAGGGGGATTTGAAAAAAACTTTATTCGCTCACCTTTACTGTGAAATTCGGCTCACACAGCTCGGGCTTTATGGCTTCCTGAAGGTTTATGACCTCGGCCTTTCGCGCTTTTATCGCCTCGATCAGCGCCTCTACCGTGTGGCAACGGAAGGGAACGGCAACGCCGCTGAAGTAGTCACCGTCCGCCGTATGACGGTCACTTCCGCCTGTCATGGGCAACCCCGTCGACTTGGCGTACTCATAGCCGCGGCGGTTGCAATCGGGCGCGTTACAGCAGTTATACGCCTCAATGGCGTCCACGTCATTCGGACGAAGCATCACGGTCTGCGCGCGCATATAGGGGCGCTCGCGATATGGGTGTGCCTGAATGATAAAGGCGCCGGATGCGTGCATAAATTCAAAGAAGTTTTTGCCACGCATGTCGCGAAGCTCGGGGTGTGCCCGGAGAAAATCGGGCGTAATGCCGAGAACCAGATACTCATCCCAAAATTCAAATTTTTCTTCAATGCCAAAAAAAACATCGAAATCGCGTCCCTCGGCGGCCTTCTTCGCCGATTCATATCCACGGCAATATTCGGTGATAAAATCCTCCCAGGGGAGGTCTCGGTCAATGGCGGTGTTGCCGTGATAAAAATGATCGGTCACCACCATGCCCTGATAGCCGTTTTGAATATAAAAATCCACCATCTCCGCGCCGCTTGCGCGTGCGCAGGCGCTTGCTTCCTTTGTGTGGAGGTGAAGCTCGTATTTATACATCGTGTTTCCTTTCAATTGTGTAAAGATTGAGATCCCACGCGGGTATATAAGGTAATTTTCTCAGATACAGCCGGTAAGAGGGCAAAAGCCGTTTTACAAGTTTTGGAAGCAAGAAAAGATCCTCGCTTCGGTGATAGAGTGACACGAGAAGCCTCGGGCGGCAGACCGCAATGGTTTGACTGCTGCCAAGAAGCGCCTCCTTCTCCGAGCCCTCCACATCGTATTTGATAAAGTCTGTGTGCCGTCCCGTCAGAACGCTATCTACCGTATCTACAGATACCTCAGTGATCTTTTTCGCGTTTCCGTCCTGCCGTATACCTGCATTTCGGTTGCCGCTGGAATCAAAAAACAGGGTATCCCTTTCCGACCACGCACCGAGATTGTGCGCCTCAACGGTTACGCGATCCCGTACGGTCTCGGCGTACTCCGAAAGCTTGCGGAAATTGCGTCGATCGGGCTCAAGGGCGGTAATGTGAGTCAGCTTTGGGGAAAGGGGAAGCAGCTTTCGCACGGTGTCACCGTTATAGGCGCCAAGATCGGTGTAATGCGTGATCTCCTCTGCATCAAGCAAGGTGCGGAAGGCTTCCTCCTCATCGCTCTCACAGGCATCGAGAAACGCAATGCTTCCGGTAAGCTTATACCGAATCACCTTTTCCAGTGTGTCTACCGATTTTTCGTCGGCAAGAAAAGTCTCAACCTCTTCAAATTCTGCACGGTTTTCTTCAAAAAATGCACGGTCAAACAGTGTATTGCCAAACACGGGCACGTCGGGCGCGTAAAGCTCCTGCTCGGCGGCCACACGGTGGATCAGCTCAAGCACGTCGGGAAGCGACGAGGCAAAGGAAAGCAGAACGATGAAGTGGTTATATTTTTGCTTGGCCTCGGAATACGAAAGCACGGTCTTGCCGTGAAAGCTGTGTCCGCGGACAAAGCCGTCGCTGGCAAAGGTGTCGGCTACACATATGCCGCGCGCCTCGCAGACGGCAAGGATCTTATCCGCGCCGTTTCCCATGCCGTAAAGCAGGATCGGCTTATCGGCGTGCGTGAGATATTCCCAAAGATCCTCGCGAATATCAATATCTCGAATGCTCATAGGCCGAGAAATCTTGCCGCGTTGTCCCAAAGAATAGCGCGGCGCTCTTGCTCGTCAAGGTCAAGCAACAGGAAGCGCTCAAGCTCAGAATTGACATAGGCCACGGGGTAATCGGTGCCAAACATCACGCGGTCGGTGCCAAGCTCGTGCACAAGCGAAGTCGCCCGCTTAGGGCTCATAGCCCAAAGTGCGCTCGAGGCATCAAACCAGACGTGCTCCAGCTCGGCAAGCAGGTAGCTCTTTTCCCAGGTGCGGTAACCGCCCAGATGTGCGGCAAGCACCTCAAGTCGCGGAAAGCGTTTCTTGATACGGAGCAAGCGCTCAACGGCAGAAAACTGATACTCCTCACGGTCATCTCCCAAGTGGAAGGCGATGGGCATACGCCCCTCAATGGCTTCGTACAGAGGATAAAGTCGCTCATCGTCAATGTTCACACGCTGAATATCGGGGTGGATCTTGAAGCCGCGAAGCCCCATTTTCTTAATATGATCCGCAAGCGCAGGCATATCGGGCGTGTCCTGATGCACGCACGCAAAGGCAAGCATACGGAAGGCGTCTGTGGTATAGGTCATGCAAGCATCGGCCAGATATTCGTTGACGTGTTCCACCTGCTTTTCGTTGGTGGCAACGCCGAGAAGCAGACAACCTCCCACCTCAGCAAGCCCCGAGGATTCGGTAATGTCCGAAAGCGTGCCCTTGCCCTCACATACAAAATCGTAGAAATGATTTAAGTTTGTGACTGCCTTTTGGGCAATGGCTTCGGGATAAATATGGGTGTGAATATCAAATATTTTATACATTTTTGCTTCCTTTTCTGTTGACAATGCGCGCGGGGCGGAGTATAATAAGGACATTACTCTATGGAGGAAAATCAATATGGATTGCTTATTTTGTAAGATCGTAGCGGGCGAGATCCCGTCCAAAAAGGTGTACGAAAACGAATACGTGTATGCGTTTCACGACATCAATCCGCAGGCGCCGACACACATTCTGGTCATTCCCAAGAAGCATCTTGCTTCTACCGATGAGGTGACCGGCGAGACCAGCGTACACGTAGCCAAGGTGTTTGAGGCCATTCCGCATATCGCGGCCGAGGCCGGCCTTACAGGCGGCTACCGTGTGATCACCAACTGCGGTGCGGATGCTTGCCAGTCGGTGAGGCACCTGCATTTCCACGTTCTGGGCGGAAAGCAGCTTCCCGAAAATATGGGTTAACGTTTTCGGCGTTTGTCCTTTGGGACAAACGCCGTTTTCTTTTTATTTTACAAACTCGCCGTAGATGGCGTTCAAGGCC
>JAGAUC010000271.1 GCA_017621015.1 Clostridia bacterium
CCGTTGCCTTACCGCTTGGCGATGCCCCAATATCAAGCGGAAGTTATTTTACCACATTCTTGTGCGTTTGTCAAGCCCTATTTTGAAATTTTTTCTTTTATTTTTCATTCCCCAAAATCAGCGGCGCTTTTGGTCTAAAAACTCTCCGATTTCTCGGATGGCCGCCCTCAGCTCCTGCTCCCTTGGAAGTGCCACAATGCGGAAATGACGGTTATCCTGACAGTAAAAGCCGCTTCCCGCCACCACAAGAATGTTTTTCTCTTCCAGAAGCTGCATGGCAAAATCCTTGTCGCTGTCAAAGCCGAAGCGCTCAAGCTCGATGCGCGGAAACAGGTAGAACGCCGCCCTGTTTTTCACCGTCTCGATCCCCTCGATCCTATTCAGCTCCTCAAACGCCACCTTGGATTGCACCGCGATCCTTCCCTCGCCCGCCAGAACAAGTGAGCGCGTGTACGCCGTATCGGCAAGGGCCTCGGGGATGATCAGCTGCATCAGAGCATTCGAGCAAAGGCGAATGGACGAGAGCGTGGTCAGCGCGGCGGCCAGCTCCCTCTTTTTGTCCTCGGGACCGCTGAGCGTCATCCAACCGCACCGAAAGCCGCATAGGCAATGCGATTTGGAAAGCCCATTAAAGCTGAGCGTGAGTACATTGTCTCCCAACGTCGCCGTGGGGGTGTGGCACACGCCGTCCAGCACCAGGCGGTCGTAGATCTCGTCCGAAAGGATGACAAGGCCTCTTTCTGCGGCGATCTTATACATTTCCTCAAGGATCGCGCGGTCATACACCGCGCCCGTGGGGTTGTTGGGATTGATGATCAGCAGGGCCTTGGTCCTATCCGTGATCCGCGCGCGAAGGCTGGCAAGATCGGGCTGCCAGCCCGATGCCTCGTCGCAATCGTAAAAGACCGCCTTGCCGCCTGCAAGCCGGATCATATTGACCCAAAGCGAATAGCAGGGCGCGGGCACAAGAAACTCATCGCCCTCCGAGCAAAGCGCGGTGACTGCAAGGTAGGCCGCCTCGCTCACGCCGTTGGTGATATACACGTCCCCGGGCGTAACACCGCGCACACCGAGCGAGGTGTGATATGCCGCAATTGCCTCGCGCGCCGCCGTCATTCCCTTAAGGTCGCAGTAGCCGAGTGCCGCGTCCACCGAGGCGGTAAGCGCGCGGCGCACCGACTCGGGCATGGCAAAGCCAAAAGCGGCGGGGTTGCCCGTGTTGAGCTTGAGGATGCTCTCGCCCTGCGCCTCCTTGTCCAGCGCACGGTAATACAGCTCGCCTCTTATATCCGAAAAAACGTCACAAAGCTTGTTTGAAACCATACTTTTTCTCCTCATTTTTCGTTTGCCTCTTGATTATAGCACGAAGATGTGGTATAATCAAATACATATATTTGTATCCAAACAATAACCAAACGCTTATGAGGTGCTTATGTTTCAGTACGAGGAATACGTCTATGCGGTATACAAGGAAAAAAGCTTCACGCGCGCGGCCGACCGTCTGTTTGTGTCTCAGCCGGCGCTGAGTGCCACCGTAAAAAAGCAGGAGGAACGCCTGGGCTTCAAGATCTTTGAACGCGGCACGCCCTCCCTTTCGCTCACCGAGGAGGGGGAGGTCTACATCCGCGCCATCGAGCGCTTGCACGCACTTAAGACCGATCTTGGCAATCAGATCATGGACATCTCCTCCCTTCAGTCGGGGAGCCTGACCGTGGCGGGGGCCAACTTTATCTCCTCCTTTGTGCTCTCGGAGATCATCGAACGCTTCACCGCCCTATACCCCGGCATTGAAGTAAATCTGATCGAGTCCAACTCCAAGGAGCTGGAAAGCTTTGTGATCGAGGACAAGGTCGACATCGTGTTCGACTACACCTACAACGGGGAATCCATCTGCGGAGAGCCGCTTCTTCGCGAAAACATCCTGCTGGCCGTCCCCGCCAAAAATCCCCTCAACGGGCGGCTTTCGGACATCGCGCTGACAGGCGCGGATATCCGCGGCGGCAAGCACCTTTTGGAGGAAACCCCCGCCATTGACCTTGGGGCCTGCGAGGGCGAGAGCTTTCTGATCCTCAAGCCCGGAAACAGCATGCACCACATTGCCAAAGCCCTTCTCACCGAGGCCGCCGTCAACCATAAGACCACCATTCAGCTCGACCAGCTGATGACCGCCTACAATATGTGCGGCCTGGGAATGGGTCTGACCTTCCTGAGCGACACCCTCATCAAAAGCGTAGCGGAAAACGCGGGAATCTGCTATTATAAGCTGAGAAGTTCCCATGCCTCAAGAATGCTCTATATGGAATACAAAAAGCACAAATATGTCAACCGAGCCATGCGCCGCTTTATGTCCCTGGCCGCTGAGCTGTACTCATAATTTGAAGTTTGTAGGGGAGAGACGCGCGGGGGTACTTTTGAAAAAGTACCCCCGCACCCCCTCAAAACTTTTTGGAGAGAAGGAACTTTTTTCGTACAATAAAGTCTGCAAAAGCAATATCGAGGAAGTTTACCAAGTCATATTGGTTCTTTGCGCTAAAGCGCAAAGAACATATACTCCGTGGGGCCCCGAAGCGGAAAAGAGA
>JAGAUC010000272.1 GCA_017621015.1 Clostridia bacterium
ACCATTGAAAAAAGCGGAGCCGTGCGGCTCCGCTTTTTATATTTTTTTGTTGGCAGTTCGGAATTGGATGGGCGATAGCCCTTTTTTCTTTTTGAAGGTTTTACTGAAATATGAGCCGCCCGAAAAACCGACGGCGCGGGCAATCTCCTCGATCGGCAGATTGCTTTCCACCAAAAGTACGGTGGCCTTTTCGATGCGCTTTTCGTTGACGTAGTCGCTGACGGTGCAGTGAAAGTTGTTTTGGAAGCGACGGTAGAGCGCACTTTTGGAGACGTTGGCGTTTTTGGAAATGCTTTGTACCGAGAGCTCGGTGTCAAGATGCTCATGGATGTAATTCAGCGCGCGCTGAAGATTTTCATCGTGATTTGGACGGAGCATATGCTCGATCAGAATATAGCGCACCAGGATTTCGGCGATGTTGGAAAGGCTTTGCAGAGTGTCTCGGCTGATGGGCGAGAGCTCATCGTAATAAGCGCGCATTTCCTCCTCGGGAAGTCCGAGTTTTTTGAGATACTCGCGAAGCTCGCTGAAATCGGTATCGGTTTTGATCTGCCCGAAAATAATGTAGCCGATGATGGCGTCGTCATATACGATCGGCACCGAGACGTCAATGAGTCCCGCATGGCAGACCTGCATTTCCGCCTTACGGCTTTCCCGACTTTTTCTAAGAAGAGCGGCATCCGAGCAAAGGCAGGCTTTTTTGCCTTGTTCGGTATTTTGCACGGCGGCGCAATAGCGCTTGGACTTCCAGGAGGTATGATCGCTTACGAAGGAAAAATCCTCGCGCAAAAGATCCATATGAATACCCGTCGCACGGTAAAAATCATGTAGGCACCGATTTATTTTTGGAAGATTGTAATTGATCGTCATAGCATCACCCCTTTTTATAATACCATATGTCTTCGTTTTTTGTCAATAGTTTTCGCAAAACGGGAAAATAATACAAAAAATAGGGAAGGATATATCTTTTAAAATGTGGGGGAATTTGATACAATAAAGATGGAGAAATTTATGGAAAAGGCGGTGTTTTTTCTTGGAAGATATTTTATTGATCGGAAAGCGAATCCTTTCGGATCGTTCTCCCGTGGTTCTTTCGTCTTTGCCCGATGAAAATTGGCGGGATGCCTGGGAGCCGAAGGGCGGAACGTGGTATTACGAAGCCGGTTACCTTATTGGAAGTGAGCCCGAAAATAAGGGAGGCATTCTGCTTAGCAAAAAGCGCTTCGATAAGGACGTGATGCTCAGCTTTACGGCGGCAAGCGTTCTGCCCGCCACGCGTGACGTCAACGCCATCTACTGCACAACCTGGGATGATGAGATCAATTATTTGAAGTTGGCTTACATTTCGGGGATTGGCGGTTGGTATGAGGATAAATGCGGTATTGAGCGCTTTCCCGAGGACGGGCTTCGCGCACTCAATCCCCTCTATCACTATGAGCCGGGCAGAGAGGTGCGGATCACTACGGGCGCAATTGCAGGACACAACTTCCTTGTGGTGGACGGACAGCTCGTACAGGAACTGATCGATCCCTCGCCTATCCTCGGCGGCGGTCACGTGGGCTTTTCGCCCTATTCGACGATGCTGAGGATCAAGGACATTGAGGTGCGCGAGATCGTTTGGGAGGAGCGCATTCAGAAATACGATTCCGAATTTTAAAAGGAGAGAATGATATGGGAAAAGCAACAGATTTTCGCTATAACACCGGTGCCACGATGGTGCCGTGGGCAGCGGTGGGAGAGAACTATAACGTGCACGATCTGATGGAGATCATCCGTTTTCTGATGCAGGGAAGCGGCAAGGCGTATGACGAAGCCCTCGAGGCGGTCTGGCAGCAGGTGAAAAAGCTGGACGCGCTGGCAACGCCCCCCGGCAAGCTTTCGCTGGGAAGCAAGGTCGAGGAGGCCGAGGCCGCGTGCAACGAGTATCTCGGCATCGATTCCGCTACCTTTGTCACCAATGCGACGGCGGGCTTTGAGATCGCTTATAAGTATGCCAACCTCAAGGCGGGTGACGAGGTCATCGTTCCTGCAATCACCTTTGTGGCGACCATGGCGTATCCGCTGGCGGTCGGTGCCAAGCTGGTTTTGCCGACGTGGATCCCAAGACCATCAACATGGATCCTGCCGACGTGGCGCGTAAGATCACCGATAAGACCAAGATGATCGTTCCCGTACATATCGGCGGCTACCCCGTGGATATGGATCCCATTATGAAGCTGGCAAGGGAGCACGACATTCTGGTGCTTGAGGACGCGGCACACGCATTCGGCGCGATGTATAAGGGCAAAAAGATCGGTACGATCGGCGATTTTGCCGCGTTCTCCATGCATGAGGTCAAGAACATCACCTCGTTTGGTGAGGGCGGCATTGCCACGACAAACGTTCCGGGCTTTGCCTCGGAAATGAAGCGCGCGCGCTTCCTCGGTCTGGACTTTACCTGTCCGATCAAGGATTGGCTTTATAACATTACCCCCATCAAGGGCAAGTATGCGCCCTTTGTTCCCGGCAACGCGTCTACGACCGAGATTCAGGGACTCGGACTTACGCTTCAGATCGCCCGGAACGAGGAGATCATTGCCGAAAGAAAGCGCGCGGCGGCATATCTTACGAAGCGCTTTGCCGAAAACGATGCCATCCTTTCGCAGGATCTCGGAAATGAGGACATAAAGCCCACCTTCCATCTGTATCTGCTTCAGATCGATCCCGAAAAGGCGGGCGGTGATGTTCAGGTGCTCAAGAAAAAGCTGGAGGAGAGGGGCGTGACGCAGATCGCGCATTTCGGTCCTCTATATCGCTTTAAGATCGTGGAGGATATGGGCTACAACCCCGATGAGATCGCAAAGACCTGCCCCAATTGTGAGGAGGTCTTCTACAAGAGATTTACTCACTTGCCGCTTTACGGACTTTCGGATGAGCAGCTGAAGTATATGGCGGACGCGGTACTCGCGTCGGTTGCCGAGATGCAGGAAGGCAAATGACGATGAAAATAAAATGGGGTGTGATCGGGTGCGGCGGCATTGCCGATCGGAGAACGTTGCCCGGCATGATGCTGGCAGATAACGCAGAGCTTGTGGCGGTTATGGATACCAATCCAAAGGCCGCCAAGGCCTGCCGTGAGAAATACGGTGCCCGCTATGCCTTTGATAGCGTACAGGCGCTTTTGGCGCTTGATGAAATCGAAGCGGTGTATATTGCCTCTCCCGTTTTTTGTCATAGGGAGCAGTGCGCGTTGGCGGCCAAGGCGGGAAAGCACATTTTGTTGGAAAAGCCGATGGGGCTTTCGGTGGCGGAGGCGAGGGAGATCGCGGATGATTGCGAGCGTGCGGGCGTAAAGCTCGGCGTGGCGTTTATGATGCGCTTTCACAGCTATCACCGTGAGATGCGCCGTCTTGTCCGTGAGGGATTACTTGGCGAGATCGTTTCGGCAAGAGCACAGTTTACCTGCTGGTATCCCGAGATCGAAAATTGCTGGCGGCAGAACAAGGCGCTTTCGGGCGGCGGTGCGATGCTGGATATGGCCATCCACTCGATCGATCTGATCCGCTACATCACGGGTCTTGAGGTCGAGGAGTCTACGGGAATGGTCGGTAATCAGATTTTTCAATACAACGTGGATGATGCCGGCATCGGTGTTTACCGTATGACGGGCGGCGCTCTGGTGGTAGTGGACTCGGCCTTCAACATTCCCGATGACGTCTCGGTCAGCAAGCTGGAGATCTACGGCACCAAGGGAAGTATGATAGCAAAGGGAACGCTCTCGCAGGTGGAGGGCGGTTCTTTGGAGGTGCTTGCCGTGGACAATGCCGGTGGCTACGATGCCGCCCAGAATCGAAGCCTCGTGAAGCCCATTCCCATATCCGTCGAGTTTGGCAATATGTATACCAAGGAGATCGAGGCCTTTGGCCGCGCAGTTCGCGGCGAGGGTGAGATCCCCGTGACGGCGGCCGATGCGATCCTTTCGCAGAAGGCGATCGAGGACGTGTATACAGAAAATAAGGCTTGACTTCAAATTTTGTCTGTGCTATAATAGCCTCGTGGATTTTATGCCGCGAGGCTATTTTTTGGAAAGGAATCATACGATGGAGCTTCAAAAGATTACATATTTATCCGAGGCAGACGCCTCGATGCAGCCCGCACTTGTGTGCGCGGCAAAAGGAGAGGAAAAGCGCCCGCTGGCCGTTTGCCTGCACACCTGGAGCTATGACATTTCGCGTTTTTACGAGGACTATCTCGGAAAATGTCAGGAGAGAAACTGGCACTTTATCTATCCGCTCTTCCGCGGCCCCAACTGGACGCCCGAGGCCTGCGGGTCGGATCTTGTGGTTTCGGACCTGGAGTGCGCGGTCACGTATATGAAGGAAAACTATAACGTAGACGAGTCGAGGATCTACCTTGTCGGTGGATCGGGCGGCGGACACGCCTCCATCCTTATGGCGGGCAGACGCCCCGATCTGTTCACCGCCATTGCCTCGTATTGCCCGATCAGCGATCTTGCGGCGTGGTTTAAAGAGACCTACGAGAAGAAGCAGCCCTCGACCAAGCGGGATTATGACGATCACATTTTTGACGCCTGCGGCGGCAACCCTCTCACCGACGAGAGGGCGGCGGCAGAGGCAAAGCACCGCTCGCCGCTTACCTGGCTGGCTAACGCCAAGGGCAAGGTGATCCTGGATATTGAGACAGGCATTCACGACGGACATACGGGAAGCGTGCCGATCTCGCACGCCATTCGCGCCTTTAACGTGGTGGCGGAGGAAAAGGACCGCATTTCCGAGGCGGATATCGAATTTATGGTCAAGAATGAGCAGGTACCCGAGCACCTGCGCTTTGAGGGACACGATGCCGCGTATGACTCCAAGCATTCGGTCTTGCTCAGGCGTGAATCGGGCAACGTTCGTTTGACACTGTTTGAGGGGACGCACGAGATGCTTTCCTCCTGCGCCTTCGGCTTTCTCAGCCGCCAGGTGCGCGGGGAGAAGCCGGATTGGTCGAGCGGAGACACGGCCGAGCCGACAAGCGCCTCGGTGCTTTCCAAATAAGAAGAAAGAGTCCGATCTCGGTCGGACTTTTTTTTACTTTTTGCGGTCAAAAATGGGTAATTTTTTCAAAAGAATTGCTTTTTCGGGGAGAATGTGCTATACTTATAAAAAACCGAAAAAGGGGAGCAATCGTATGATAGCACCAACAGAGATTACGTATTTTTCCAAGCTGGACGCTTCGATGCAGCCGGCGCTGATGTGGGCGGCAAAGGACGATGAGCCGAGACCGCTTGTGGTGTGTCTCCACACCTGGAGCGCACGGATCGACCGCCCGAGATATTACGCGCAGTATCTTCCCCGATGCATTGAGCGCAACTGGCATTTCATTTTTCCGCTGTTCCGCGGCCCCAACTACACGCCCGAGGCCTGCGGCTCGGATCTTGTGGTTTCCGACCTTGAGTGCGCGGTCACCTATATGAAGGAGAACTATAAGGTGGATGAATCCAAGATCTTCCTTCTGGGTGGATCGGGTGGCGGACACGCCTCGCTTCTGATGGCGGGCAGACGTCCCGAGCTGTTTACCGCGGTCTCCTCGTGGTGTCCCATCAGCGACATTGCGGCATGGTTTAAAGAGGTAAACACCAAGAAGCAGCCCTCGACCAAGCGCGACTACGACGATCACATTTTCGAGGCCTGCGGCGGCAATCCCCTGACCGATGAAAAGGCGGCGGCTGAGGCCAAGCATCGCTCGCCCCTCACGTGGCTGCCGAATGCTACGGATAACGTCATTTTGGACATTGGCACGGGCATTCACGACGGACATACGGGAAGCGTGCCCATCTCGCACGCCATCCGTGCCTTCAATACGGTGGCAAGGGAAGAGGACCGTATTTCCGAGGAAGATATCGCCTATATGGTGGAAAACGAGAAAGTCCCCGAGCATCTTCGCTTTGAGGGTGAGGATATTGCTTACGGCCCGTATACGGTCTACCTCAGACGGACGTCGGGCAAGGTGCGCCTGACGCTCTTTGAGGGCGGACATGCCATGGTTGCCGGTGCGGCCTTCGGCTTTTTTGACCGCCAGGTGCGCGGTGCGGAGCCCGTTTGGAATTCGGGTGACGTGTACGACGAGGAACTGAATGAGGAAACCGAGCTTACCAAATAAAAAGACCCCCGTGTTTGTTGCAAGCGCGGGGGTTTTCTTTGCAAAAATCGTTGATTTTTTGAGGGAAATATGGTATAATAAATTGATCTATTTATCCGCAAAAGGAGAAACGATTTATGAACCGGATCGAGCATCGAGAAGAAAATTGGGAATTTCCCTTTGTGGAGTATTCACCCGAGGTCAAGAACGAGAATTTGCCGCTGATCATTCAGCTTCACGGCGCGGGAGAGCGCGGCTGCGGCGGTCAGCTTCTGAATCTTGTGGATGTGCACGGCTTTTCGCATATCCTTAAGGAAAAGGACTACCCTTGCATTGCGGTGATGCCGCAATGCCCAAAGGACACCTTTTGGGCGGCACGTGTAGAGTCGCTTGTGCGCTTTGTCAAGCACTTGATCCGGGAGTATCCCGTGGATCCCAACCGCGTGTATCTGACCGGACTCAGCATGGGAGGCTTTGGCACCTGGTTCACGGCCATGGCGGCTCCCGAGCTGTTCGCCGCGATCGCTCCCGTTTGCGGTGGCGGAATGGCGTGGAACGCGGGCGTGCTTCAAATGCCGATCTGGGCGTTTCACGGCGCGGAGGATCCGTCGGTCGATCCGCGGAATTCCGACGAGATGGTGAACAAGCTGAGATCACTGGGGGCAGACGTTACCTATACCCGTGCGGAGGGCGTCAAGCATAACGTTTGGGAAATGGCTTATACCGAGGAACTGCTTTTGTGGCTTCTCAGCAAGAAAAAAGGAGAAAAACGATGAATACAAACAATTCGGGCGGCGATATTCGTATTGAGAATCGCTTTACGGCTTGGTTTGAAAACTTCTGGTATCATTATAAGTGGAGAACCATCGGCGCGCTTTTTCTGGCGTTTGTTCTGACCGTTTGCATCACGCAGTGCGCGCGTAAGGAAAAGATCGACGTGGTGGTCATGTACGCAGGGCCGTATCTGTATACGGGAAACGAGGCGTTGACGGTAAAGGATGAGCTGAATGCCGTGATGCCTTCGGATTTCAACGGTGACGGTGAGAAGATCACGGGTCTTGTTACTTACCAGATCATGACCGAGGAGCAGCTTCTCGATTACAAGAAGCAGGTCGAGGGCGGTGTGGATCCGTCTTACTTTACCACGCAGGCATCGAACTGCAACAATTATCTTATGACGGGCGAGTGTGCCATTCTGCTGATCGACGAGAGCCTGTTTATCAAGCTTCGCGACGCCGATCGGCTTCGCAAGCTTGACGAGATGTTCCCAAGTGTTCCCGCGTCTGCCATGGATGCGTATGGCCTGGATTTTTCGCAGACGGCGCTGGCCAAGGGCTCCGAGCAACTCGGAAAGCTGCCCGAGGGCACGGTGCTTTGTTTGCTCCGTCCGTACGTTATGGGTAACACCAGCAACAGCACCACCTATTCCCACATTACAAGTATGTTTGTGGCGATGGCGAGAGACTGAGATGCGGCTGGACAAATTTTTGAGTGAGACCGGCACGGCAACCCGAAGCGAATCGGCCAAGGCCATTCGTCGTGGCGGCGTGCTTGTGAACGGCGTGGCGGCGAGCAGTCCTTCGGTGCAGATCGATCCCGAGACCGCCGCGGTGATCTATAACGGAGAGCCTGTTGCATACCGAAAATATACTTATATTATGCTCAATAAGCCCGAGGGCGTGGTCAGCGCCACCGAGGACGGCAGAGACCGCACCGTGCTGGATCTTCTTCCCGAAAAGCTCAGGCGGCTGGGTCTTTTTCCGTGCGGCAGATTGGACAAAAACACCGTGGGGCTTATGCTTCTGACCGACAACGGTGAGCTTGCCCATCGGTTGCTCGCGCCCAAGAGCCACGTGGCGAAATCGTATCGCTTTGAGGCGGCGAGTGAGATCTCGGAGGAAGATAAGACGGCACTCGAGAAGGGCGTGTATATTGCGGGCGGCTATCTTACAAAGCCTGCGACCATCGTGCTGGATGAAGGCCGCACGGGCGGTATCATCACTATTACAGAAGGTAAATATCACCAGATCAAGCTGATGCTTGAGGCGGTGGACAATAAAATTTTGCGGCTCGGACGGATCACCTTCGGCCCTCTTGCGCTGGACGAGAGTCTGGCGAGGGGCGAGTGGCGTTTTCTGACCGAGCAGGAAATCAAGGAATTGGAATCACACGGAAGGAACTAGAACATGGACATTATCAAGCTTTTGGCAGAAGAATTCAAGCTGAAGGAGGAGCAGGTCAGCGCCACGGTGCAGCTGATCGACGAGGGGAACACCATTCCCTTTATTTCCCGATACCGTAAGGAGGTCACGGGAAGCCTTGACGACACAGTGCTTCGTGACCTTTTTGACCGTCTCACCTCGCTTCGCAATCTCGAAAAGAGAAAGGAAGAGGTCAAGGCGCTCATTGCGGCGCAGGAAAAGCTGACCGACGAGATCAGCGCGGCGATCGACAAGGCGGGGACCGTGACCGAGGTGGACGACATTTACCGTCCCTTCCGTCCGCACAGAAAAACGCGCGCGTCGGTGGCAAGAGAGAAGGGGCTGGAGCCGCTTGCCGAGCTTCTGATCAAGCAGGAGAACGAATATACGCCCACGCTTGAGGAGCAGGCGGAGGGCTTTGTGAATGAGGAAAAGGGCGTAAAATCGGCCGAGGAGGCGCTTGCCGGCGCCAAGGATATCATTGCCGAGGACGTTTCGGACAACGCCGAGTTCCGCAAGATGCTCCGCAAGCTGACCTTTGAGTACGGTCTTCTGGTCTCCAAGGGAGCCACCGAGGAGGATTCGGTCTACGCGCCCTACTACGATTACCGCGAAAAGCTGGACAAGATCCCCTCGCACCGCGTGCTTGCGGTAAACCGCGGCGAGAAGGAGGAGTTCCTTAAGGTGAGCGTGGAGGTCGACCCCTCGATCCTTCTGAACTATCTGTTTAACAGCATCATTGAGAATATCAAGAGCCCGGCGGCTCGCTACGTGACCGAGGCCATTGCGGACAGCTATGACCGCCTGATCGCGCCGTCAATCGAGCGTGAGATTCGCTCGGATCTGTTTGACAATGCGTGCGAGGGCGCGATCCGTCTGTTCTCGGACAACCTCAAGCATCTTCTGATGCAGTCGCCGCTCAAGGGCAAGACCGTAATGGGCTTTGACCCCGGCTACGTCAACGGCTGTAAGACCGCCGTTGTGGACAAGACGGGTAAGGTGATCGACACCGCCGTGATCTATCCCACCACCAAGTCGCAGTCGCGCATCGAGGCCGCCAAGACCACGATGAAGCGCATGATCCTCAAGCACGGCGTTGACGTGATCGCCATTGGAAACGGAACGGCCTCCAAGGAAAGCGAGATCTTTGTGGCAGGACTTCTGAAGGAGATCGACCGCGACGTCAAATATATCGTGGTCAGCGAGGCGGGTGCCTCGGTGTATTCGGCATCCAAGGTGGCGGCCGAGGAATTCCCGGACTTTGACGTTATGCAGCGCTCGGCGGTCTCGATCGGCCGCAGACTTCAGGATCCGCTGGCTGAGCTTGTCAAGATCGAGCCTAAGGCCATCGGCGTCGGCCAGTATCAGCACGATATGAACCCCCCGCGCCTGGACAGCGCGCTC
>JAGAUC010000273.1 GCA_017621015.1 Clostridia bacterium
CTCCATACTCTGCGAGTGGCCTTTGCAGAACTCGCAGAGATTATTATACCGAATGTTTGGGCGTTTGTCAAGAGTTTTTTGCAAATGTTAAAAACTTTTTTGCCGCAAATTCGCCAAAATCGGCTTTCTTCCTATATATATGTCTCTTATTCGACCTCAATGGCAAAGCAATCGGCAATGTCGCCGGGCGTACCCATCCTCTCGGCGTCACTCTGCACGGTAAGCGTTTTCCCACTCTGCACAAAAGCGAGCTCGCGGCCCGTGCGCACATCGGTCACGCGGCGCGCCCTGCCCTCAAAGGGTACGGCGTATTCGCTTGCCACGCTCTCGCCGTCGTCATACAGGTAGAACGCGTGGACGGTCTTTTTGTCCTTGGTCCTCGTGTAAGCAAATTTTCCGCTTCGATACGGCGCGGCCGCACGCGTACCGTGAATGGCGGGCGAAAAGATCTTCATCCACTCCGAAAGCACCGTCAGAGAGCGAAGCGCGCGCCCCGGCAGACGTCCGTCGGGCTGAGGAGCCAGGTTCAGCGCCAGATTTCCGCCCTTGGACACCACGTCCAGCAGCATGTGCGCGACCTCCTTCGCGCTCATATAATCGATATCATACGTGTAGCCGAACGAGACATAGCGCGACTCGCCGTACTCCTCAAGCGGCTTGGCCATCACGGTGCATACCTCCCACGGCACATCCACGTAGGTCTCGGGGAACACAAGCTCAGGCGTGATAACGTCCTCACACACGCCGTGTCCACCGCGCATGATCCCCAGCATATGCGGCTGAATCTCGCGCAGCCTTTCGGTCATTTCGGGAATGCCCAGCTTTTCGCCGTCACAGCCGCCGTCATACCACAGCGCGTCGATGCGCCCGTAGTCCGAGACCAGCTCCCTCAGCTGCGCGTAAGTATATTCCTGAAATTTCTTCCACGTCTCGGGCTTTTGGTCGGGATCGTAGGACGGCACGCGCTCGGTTCCGTCCCGCATCGCATACCCCTCCTCCCAGTAATACGGACAGGAGAAATCGCCGCGGCTGTAATACAGCGAAATACCCATACCGCGCTTGCGGAAGGCGTCGAACAGCACGCGCGTAATGTCGGCGTTCTTATTGCTCCGATACGGCACCTCGCTGCCCGTGACCTTGTAATCGGTGGTCTCGGTATCCCACATACAAAAGCCGTCGTGGTGCTTGGTGGTAAAGCAAAGATAGCGGAAGCCGGCGGCGTACGCCGCATCCGCCCACTCGTCGGGATCAAAGCGGAGCGGCAAAAAGCCCCGGTGCAGCTGGGCGTACATCTCCTTGACCTCGCGGTTACTCGTGCCGGGCTTGAACTGCCACTTGGTCCAAGGGCGATCCACCAGCGGCCAGGACTCCTTGATGCCCATCTGGTTGTAAAGTCCCCAGTGCACCATCAGACCGAATTTCCGGTCCATAAAGTCCTCCAGCGTCTCCCTTTGAATCGGCGAGGCGGGATAGGTATAGGCCTCGGCCTGTTTGCGAATGGCCTCCTGGCGCTTGAGTGCGGCGATCTCCTGCGCGTCCAGGCCCTTTTCATTTATGATATCCTTTGCGCTCATTTTGTTCTCCTTCTTGACAAAGCTCGAAAAATCCGATATACTAATATGTGTTTTCCGTTTCAATTATACTACGCAAACATGACTTTTAAAATGGATTTTCCATCACGAAACATGGAGATTTTGTTATGAACGAAAGCTTGCTTCTGGATGCTCTTAAAGAGACCGACCTGAGCATCTCCCGCGCGATGCACGTCACGCTTGACAACCGTTGGAACTTTACCACTGCCGGAGCCTCCTTCTCCCGGCTGTATTACGTCACAAAGGGCGGCGGCTTTTTACAGACCGCCGACCAGTCCGTGGAGATGACCGCGGGAAACGTCTATTTCATCCCTGCGGGCTGCGCCTTTTCCTGCGGATGCGAATATATGGAAAAGGTATTTTTCCATATCACCGTCTCCACGCCCGAAAAGTACGAGCTTTCCTTTTCCCCGTGTCGGATCTATTCTCTCCCCTGCCGGGGGGACAAGCTGGAGACGCTGAAGCAACTGATGAACACGCGCGAGCATCTGGGCGTTCTGCGGCTGCGGCTTTTGCTTTTGGAGACGCTGACCGAGCTCTTCGACCGCTTTCCTCTCGAGCGCTCGGAATTCAAGAACGCTTCACCACTTGTACGGGGGATCCTTTCTTATATTGAAGAAAACCTGTCCGTCGGTCTCACCGCAGCCGACATAGCAGGTGCCTTCTACCTCTCCGAGAGCAAGATACGGGGAGCCTTCCGCAAGGAGCTGGACATTCCCCTGGGGAAATACATCGACGATATGGTCTTTCTCAAGGCAAGACAGATGCTCTCCGACCCGCAGGCAAGCATCGCGCAGATCGGCGCCACGCTCGGCTTTTGCGACCAATTTTACTTTTCCAGGCGCTTCAAGCAAAAGTTTGGGGTCACGCCGAGCAAATATAAACGGCAAAACACCGCCTACTGACCGCACTGAAAAAAAATTCAAAAAACCCCTTGACATATTCCATCAAAAGTGATATAATGGCTCTACCTCTGTTATGCAGGTCTTTTTTGTTATGCCCGCTGACGCGCCAACGTTGGACGTAACGCCACTAGCGGAGGGAGGTACACGGGTTTCATTCGAAACCAAATAAAATTTAATGGGAGGTGCCGAAAAAAATGGCTAATGACGCAAGAGTCAAGATCACTCTGGTTTGCAGCGAGTGCAAGCAGAGAAACTATGACACAAA
>JAGAUC010000274.1 GCA_017621015.1 Clostridia bacterium
AAGGCCTTGATGCCGGGCATCGCACCAAGCGTCGGGTTGACCGAGGGGATGGACATCAGATAAAACAGACCCGCAAAGGCCGCCAGAGCCGAGCCGATAGCAAAGGTGATCATAATGATGCGGTTGACGTTAACGCCCATCAGCTGTGCCGCGCCGCGGTCCTCCGAGACCGCCAGCATGGCGCGTCCGGTGCGCGTTTTCTTGACAAACAGCGTCAGCGCCACCATCAGAACGCCGCCGACCACCAGCGTGACCACCGTTCCAACATGGATCTCCATGGCACCCAGCTTAAAGGTGCCAAGGTACAGATGGCTGACCTGGCGCGAGGCCGAGCCGAAGATCAACTGAGCCAAGCCCTGAAGGAAATAGCTGACACCGATCGCCGTGATCAGCACCGCCAGAGGTGACGCGCCGCGAAGCGGCTTGTACGCGATCTTTTCGATCAGAATGCCCATACAGGTACAAAGCACAATGGCCGCCACCAGCGCCACGATCGGGCTTCCCATCAGATTCAGCATACAAAGCACGGTATACGCGCCCACCATGATGATGTCGCCGTGCGCGAAATTCAGCATCTTGGCAATGCCGTATACCATGGTATATCCCAGAGCGATCAGCGCGTAGATGGCGCCAAGGCTCAGGCCGTCAAACAGAATGTTCAGATTCATTTTTTTCTCCTTTTGTTTTTTTGTTTACACCGCAAGGCGGTCTACGCCGTGGTGTGGGCCGTTTTGCGCTATAAACCAAAAGTCGCCGATACGCCCGAGGACAGTCCTCGAGCGTATCAGCAAAAACGTTATAGGCAGAGCTTACTGAAGCTCAACGATTACGGGAACCTTGGTAGCCGCACCGCTGACATCCCAGGTCATGGTACCGGTGGTACCTACGTACTGGAAGCTCTCAGCCGTGATGGCGGCAACCACCTTATGGCAAAGGTCGGAAACCGAAATGTTCACATCGTCAACTCCGGCAGCCTTCATGGCCTCGAAGATAACGTAGATGGCGTCGTATCCGTCAGCGGCAAACTGGCTGGGATCCTTGCCGTAGGTCTCGCGGTACTTCTTAACGAAGTTGGCAGTCTTCTCATCGGTTGCGTTGACGTCGAAGGGCGTGATGTACTTGATGTGGTTGGTTACGCTCTCGTCGATCTGGCCGGCAATGCCGTCAAGACCGTCGCAGCCGTAAAGGTCTGCCGTGCAGCCCTTCTCGGCGCACTTCTTAGCCATAAGACCTGCCTCGGTGTAGTAGAAGGGCAGGAAGATAACATCGCACTCCTTGAGAGCCTCAACCTGTGCGGAGAAGTCCTTGTTGTTGTCCTTATCAAAGGTCTTGACCTCGTAAGCCTTGCCCAGCTTGTTCATCTCAGACTCGAAGGCCTCGTAGATGCCGTAGGAGTAGGGATCGCTGGTGTCGTAGATAACACCGATCTTTTCGTAGCCTGCGGCAAGTGCCTGTGCGGCAAGGATACCCTGGTCGGGGTCACCGAAGCAAACGCGGAAGGCATTGGGTCTGTCGGCGATAACGTTAGCGGTAGAAGCGGAGGGGGTCATAAAGAACAGGTTGTCCTTAACAGCCTCAGCGGCAAAAGCCTCGCAGGAGCCCGAGGTAACGCTACCGATCGAGATCTGCATACCGTCGTCCATCAGCGCGTTGTAGCCGATGGTGGCGTCAGCGGCGGTTGCCTTGTCGTCCTTCATCTCGTAGTGGAAAAGAACGCCGTTCAGACCGCCTGCGGCGTTGATCTCCTCGATGGCGAGCATAGCGCCGTTGTTTACAGCAATACCGTAGTCAGCTGCGTCTCCGGTAAGCGGGCCGGTCGCGCCGATGTAGTACTTGTCGTTGCCGGTTTTTCCGCCGCAAGCGCTCAGGCACACGGTGCCAACAAGCATCAGAACGGCAAGAAGGATGGCAAAGCCTCTCTTGAATGTTGTGTTCATAACTCTTTCTCCTTTGCTTTTCAGCAATTTTATTCATAGAGACAAAGTCTCTATTTTATTAATTTATATATAGAAAATTATACTCTCCCTTCCCCAAATTTGTCAATGTGCACTTGTAACAAATCCAAATCACCAAAGCCGTCAACCTTTTAACAAATTCTACAATTACGCCTCATTCCCCGCCCTTTACTTGCCAAAAAATCCATAAATTGAAGCTTGTCGAAGGGGAACGTGGGGCTCTGCCCCAAACCCCGCCACCTTTAAAAAGGTGGACCAAACTTTTGCAGAATGGGTCTGC
>JAGAUC010000275.1 GCA_017621015.1 Clostridia bacterium
CGGGATAGCCGACGTCCTCGGGAAAGGCGCGCTGAAACAGATCGTCAAGGCCGATGCGGAGCATAAAGAGGTTGAGGCGCTTTTTCAGCAGCCAATCGATCTCGGTCTGCCAATCCGAAAGGCTCCAATGCTCGGCCTGAAAGCGGTGCAGGCTTCGGTGCGCAAAGTAGCGCAGACCGCGGTATTCAAAGCGCGGCGACTCGGTAAGGTCGATGCCGGAAAGGGGCAGGTCGGTCCTACTCAGACGGTCGCCGTCCCAAAACCAATGGCAGTCGCAAAACCGCTCAAAATAGCGGTAGACCGCATAGATGGTGGAGCGGGGACGTCCGCCGGCAAGGATGAGCGTCGGTTTGCCGTCGACCTCTGATGTTCGTATGCAATAATCATCGGTTCCGTAGCGAATGCCAAAGGACTCTGCGGCGCCCGAAAGATATAGGTCGGCCACGGCGTGATTGGCGGCATCGCTACCGATCAGAATGACGGCGTCGGTGAGCGGCGAAAGCTTGTCTGCCTCGCGGTCGGTAAGTACCGTCACCTTTGCGTCGGAAACTCTTTGTGCCAGATCGGCAAAGGTGCTTGCGGCGATCTCAAAGGCGCGGTGGGCGCGGGCGGGGCGTATGATAGTCAGTCGTTGCATAGCGTCACCTTAGGGGTTCGAGGGCAGCGGAATGATGGGGAAAACGATGCTCGCGGGCTCGGTGGTGGTTTCCTCATGACCGTTTCTGCCGCATCCCACGGAGAAGACAAGGGCAAGACACAAAAAGCCTATCAGGATCATTCGTTTCATAAGCATCCTCCAAATGTTTGATTTCCGTGTTTATTATAGCATATCCTTTTTTAAAAGTAAACCGCTCTTTGGATTTTCTCTGTCCATTTCTTTGAGCTTGCAGAGGAGGGGTCAGCCTCCTCTGCAAATCCCGGGCACGGTTATTTGTACAAAAGCAGGAGAAGCAGTAAAAGGATAATGTCGTCATCCGATTGGTTTTGCGAAAGCAGAAGAAGGATGCCGAGAATGAGAAGCTCCTCGGTGCCAATGTCGCCGAGAAGGCCGCCGCGCGGCTTTGGCGGAAGAAGGGAGGAGAGAAAGGTGGGGACGGCGGGGCGGCCTTGTGGCGTTTGCCGCTCCGCTTGTGGCGGCTCGGTCTGTTCCGGGGGCGGCTCGTCAATGAGGGGAGCCTCGGGCGCGGCATCTGCGTCGGGAAAGGCGTGGCCACTGTAGTTTTCGGGAATGCGATAGGGAACTTCACGGTCTTGAGATTCGGAACGGAAATACAAGCTCTCACCTCACTGTAATTTCAGATTTTTGAGCATATCGCCAAGCTTCCCGAGGCGTGTGATGTAGTCGATGGCCTCGCATCGGGATTCGCTGAGGTAGGGACGAAGGGCAAGAAGGAGGGCGGTCCGCTTATCGGTTGACGCTTTTTTTGTCCCCTCACCGCCTGTGGCGGTGCTGAGGGCAGCGACTACCTCCGGAAGCTTTGCCATCAGTGCGGGGTTTGAGAGAGCGGCCGTGAGAGGGTCGGCGGCAGGTGGGGTCTCCTCGGTGGGGGTGTCCGAGACCTCGGCGGAGACGGGGGTGGCTGCTTCAGTTGCGGTGGCTTTCAGCGTTGCGGCAAGGTTTGACAGACGGGAAAGCAGCTCTTTATCTTGCAAAAGTGTCTCAATTGGGTTTGTTTCTGCGCTGTTGGTTTGGTTGTCCATAGAAGCCTCACGATTTTTTGGGAGGATTTTTCAGTTGCTCGGCGGCGCGGGCAATGTCCGCGTCGGTGGCGTCGCGAAGGGCGCGGCGGATGCTGGCCACGTCATTGGGGCTGATCTGGAAGGAGGAAAGGTCAAGTCCGGAATTGGTGGCAAGGGAGCGGATGAGGTTTTTCAGCTGCTCGTCATTTAAAGAGAGCATTCGGTTGATGGCGGTGCGGTCTAGCTGCATAGGCATCTCTCCTTTGGCGGTATTTTTAACAGCATATGCAGCTTTCAGCGAAAACGTACGCCTCGGATCCTTCGGCTTTTTTCGAAAGGGGTAGACAAATTATGATAATTGTGATATAATTATTATATATGTCAAAAATATGCGACGGAGGAATACTCATGAAACATATCTTCATACTGAATCCGGCTGCGGGCAAGCGCGGAAGAGCGGACGAGTTTGAGCAAAGCATCCGTGCCATCGCTACGGAAAAGGGGATTTTCTTTGAGATCCATCACACGGATGAGGTGGGGGATGCCTCGGTGTTTGTGAGGGAGTATTGCCTTCGCGAGCCGGAGACGGTGCTTCGTTTTTATGCGTGCGGCGGGGACGGTACGCTGGGCAGAGTGGTGAGCGGCGCGGTGGGTGCCGCCAATGCCGAGGTAGCGGTGGTGCCGATCGGAACGGGCAACGATTTTGTGCGTGTTCTCGGCAAAAATGAGGACTTTTTGGACATTGCCGCGCAGATCGAGGCCGAGGCTACGCCCTTTGACGTGCTTCAATGGAACGATAAATACTGTGTGAATATGATCAACATCGGCTTTGACGGTGAGGTGGCCGCCCGCGTGAGCGAGGGACGCGGCCGCGTGCCGGGAAAGCTGGCCTACATATACGGCGTGGCGTGTGAGTTCTTTAAGATGAGCAAGGCCAAGTTCCGTTGTGTGATGGATGGTGTGGACATGGGTGAGCGGGCGGTCCAGCTTTCACTTTATGCGGGCGGCGGCTTTTGCGGTGGCGGCTTTCACGCCGCGCCTTATGCCGATCTGCACGACGGGCTGATGGACGTTTGCTTTGTTCGTCCGGTCAGCCGTCTTACCCTTATCCGTGTGATCGGAAGCTACCGCAAGGGCACGTATCTGTTAAATGAGAACAATCGAAAATATTTTGAATATTACAAGTGCTCCGATGTAAGGCTTGCGTTTGATAAGCCCCAGCGCATCTGCGTGGACGGCGAGATCGAGGTGTGCGATTCCTTGCATCTCTCGGTGCTTCCCGGGGCGGTTCGCATTGTCGTGCCCAAGGGGGCGACCTCGCCGTATGAGCGGGTCCCCGAGTCGCCGTATGTGCAGACGGTGGCATCCCCACGCGAGGAATTGCCGGTATAAAGAGCATGAACGTTGTTGTTTTCTCGGACAGTCACGGCAGGGAGGCCTACATTCGCGAGATGATGCAGAGGGTGCTTGCGTGCGGTGACCGACCGACGCACGTCCTTTTCCTCGGTGACGGACTTACCGATCTTGGACGCACGAAAGAGCTTGACGCAGAGTCGGTGCTGGCTGTGCGCGGCAACTGTGATCTTTTGGCCGGCGAGGAGCCCGAGACACGAATCGTGGGGCTTGGTCCGTATCGCGCTCTTATGATGCACGGGCACACGCTCGGTGTGAAGCACGGGCTTGCCGGTGCGGTGGCGCTTGCCGTGCGCGAGGACGTAGACCTGCTTTTGTATGGACATACTCACGAGCCGTTTGAGAAGGTGCTTGCCGTGGGGGAGCGCTTTGAGGGCATCCGCCCGGACAAGCCGCTTGTTATCTTTTGCCCCGGGGCGCTGAAGGACGGAAGCTTTGGGCGCATTTCGGTGACGGCGCAGGGAATCCTTGCCAGTCACGGAAATGTATTCGGTTAAAAAGAAAAATACCGATGCTTTTACACATCGGTATTCTCTCTGAGAGGGCAGACTTAAACGGGCTGCTCCTCGATCTCGGGGACCTCGGCTTGCTCCGCCTGGGCGGCAAGCTCGGCCTCGTACGCCTCGATCACAGCCTGCTCGAGCATACTGCGGAAGGGAGCGTTGATCGGATGTACGATATCTCTGTAGGTATCGTCCGGGTTTTTGCGGCTTGGCATCACGACAAAGAATTTTTCACGCGCGTGAATGATCTTGATGTCGTGAACGGCAAGCTGACCGTCGAAGGTGACCGATACGATGGCCTTCATAGGACCCTCGTCAAAGGTCTTGCGGATTTTGATGTCTGTAATTTTCATATTCCGTCTCCTTGGAGAATAAATTGGTGTCACTTTACTGTTATCAGTATATACTGATTTTGTGAACATTGTTCAAACGGTGTGGGATATTTTTGTGAATTAATGTACAATTTTTTTGTTATTTTGCCCGTTTTTGGGAAAAAAAGCGGTTTTTTCTGTAAAAAAAGGAAGGGGTGTGAGGCAATTGGCAACCGAAAACACGCATTTTGGCGCAAAAAATATAAAGAATATGCTGGGGACGTGTAAAAGCGTTTTCTTTATCGGCGTGGGTGGCGTGAATATGTCCTCGCTGGCTCTTATTACAAAGCTGCGCGGCTACCGCGTGGGCGGCTCGGATCGCACGCGCACCGAGCTCACCGAGCACCTGGCGGCCGAGGGGATCGAGGTCTTTTATTCTCACGATGCCTCGCACGTGGATGCCTTTGATGCGGTGGTCTACACCGTGGCGATCTCGCCCGACAATCCCGAGTATGAAAGGGCAAAGGAGCGTGGCATTCCGCTCATTTCGCGTGCGGACTATCTGGGGTATTTGATGACCGGCTACCAAAATCGCATCGGCATTGCGGGCATGCACGGAAAAAGCACCACTACCTCGATGTGCGCGCAGGTCTTTATGAGCGCGACGGCCGATCCTACGGTGCTGTCGGGGGCGGCTATGCGCTCAATGGGCGGTGCCTACCGCATCGGTGGCGAGCGGCATTTTATTTTCGAGGCCTGCGAATATATGGACTCCTTCCTCGATTTTTATCCGAGCATCGCGGTGATCCTCAACGTGGAGATGGATCACGTGGATTATTTCAAGAGCATGGAGCACATTCACCGCTCGTATCTCGCGTTTGCCGAAAAGACCTTGCCGGATGGCGTGGCGGTGGTCAACGGTGACGATGCCAACGTCAAGGTGGCAATGGATGGGTATGAGGGGCGAGTGATCCGCTTTTCGGCGGTGGACCCGCACGCGGATTTTTACGCGGCGAACATCACCGAGGATCATGGCTGTCCTTGCTTTGACATTTTTGCCTTGGGCAGGATGTACTGCCATGTAGCCCTTCGGGTGACCGGGCGTCATAATGTATACAATGCGCTGGCCGCGGCGGCCGCGGCATATCTGTGCGGACTTGACGGCGAGAGCGTGGCAAGAGGACTTGCCGAATTCCGAGGCGCACAGCGGCGTATGGAATACAAGGGACGCTTTAAGGGGGCCGAGGTGTACGACGATTACGGGCATCACCCGACCGAGGTCAAGACCACGCTGGAGGGCGCGGCGGCGATGGGCTATCGGCGTACGCTTTGCGTGTTCCAATCGCATACCTATTCGCGTACGCTGGGGCTTTTTGACCAGTTCTGCGACGCGTTCGGGGCAGTGGACGAGGTGATCGTGGCCGATATTTACGCGGCGCGCGAGGTCGACACCGGTGCGGTCAGCGGCCAAAAGTTGGCGGCGGCGCTTCCGAACGGCAAGTACGTCGGGGACTTTGATGCCATTGTTGCCTATCTCGGGGAGACGCTCAGAGAGGGCGATCTACTTGTGGTGATGGGCGCGGGTGACATTTATAAAATTTTTGAAAAAATGGGATTTGAGGAATAATGGGATATACCAAGGGATATGGCGCGATCGCGGAGATCTATGACCGCCTGAACGCCGAGATCGACTATAACGCGTGGGCGGCGTTTGCCGAGCACCATTTTGACCGCTATCTTCCCGCGCGGCCGTCTTTGGTGCTTGACCTTGCGTGCGGCACGGGAAGCATGACGGTGGCGCTGGCAGAGCGCGGCTACGATATGATCGGTGTGGACGGAAGTGAGGAGATGCTGTCGGTGGCGTACGAGCGCTCGGCGGGGAAAAGCATTCTCTACCTTTTGCAGGATATGCGCCGCTTTGAACTTTACGGAACGGTGGGGGCGGTGACGTGCTGTCTGGACAGCCTCAACTATCTGACGGATGACGGCGATCTTGAAGAATGCTTTGCCACGGTTCACAATTATCTGGAGCCCGACGGCTTGTTTCTTTTTGACGTAAATACGCCCTATAAGTTTGAGAAGGTGTACGGTGACAACGCGTACATTCTGGAGGACGAGGGCACGTATTGCGGCTGGCAGAACGAATACGATGCGGACTCGCACCTTTGCCGCTTTTATCTCTCGGTCTTCCGCGAGGACGGCGAGGGGCGGTATGTGCGCGAGGACGAGGAGCAGACCGAGCGGTGCTACACGATGGACGAGATCCGCGAGGCGCTTTTTCAAACAGGCTTTGAGCTTTTATCGGTGAGTGCCGATTACAATTTTACCGCTCCCTCGGAGACGGCGGAGCGCTGGTATTTTGCCGCGCGGTGCAAGAAGGGTATTTACACCCACAAGGCAAGGGTAGAGCAGGTGCGCTCGTATCTCGGAAAGACCGTGGAGATCGAGATCGACCGCCCGGTGGGCTATGTGCATTACAAGGGGGAGAAAACGCTGGTCTATCCGATCAATTACGGCTTTATTCCCGGTGTGCTCGGCGGCGACGGCGAGGAGCTGGACGTCTATCTTCTGGGCACCAAGGAGCCTCTGGAGCGAGCGGAGTGTCGCATTGTCGGCATTGTGCATCGCGAGGACGACGTGGAGGACAAGCTGATCGCCGCACCGCTCGGGATGACGTTTACGGCCGGGGAAATGCGCGAGGCCATCGATTTTCAGGAAAAGTACTACCAAACGCGCATCGAGGTCCCGGGGGAATGACGCGCAGGCGAGAGCAGCACGGCATTGCGCCCGTGTACGATGAAAATTCCGAAATTCTGATCCTTGGCTCGTTTCCGTCGGTGCGTTCACGAGCGGAGGGCTTCTTTTACGGGCATCCGCGCAACCGCTTTTGGCGGGTGCTGGCATCGGTGCTTGGTGAGGAGGTCCCCCTTACACTCGAGGACAAAAGGGCGTTTTTGCTTCGCAACCGCATTGCGCTTTTTGACGTGCTGGCCTCGTGTGAGATCGAGGGCTCGTCGGACAGCTCGATCACGGGAGCGGTGCCAAACGATCTTGCTCCTATTTTGTCGGCAAGTCGGATCACGCGCATTTTTGTCAACGGAAAAACGGCCGAGCGGCTATACAATCAATATTTGAAGGAAAAAACAGGTCTCTGTGCGACACTCCTTCCTTCGACAAGCCCCGCGAATGCGGCGTTTAGCGAGGAGAGGCTGATTTCAGCGTGGCAGGAGATCAAAAGGAGATAAATCATGGCAAAATCAACCATACTTCGCGCGATGACAGTGGACGGAAGCGCGCGCATTCATGTAATCAATTCGACCGAGATCGTACGCGAGGCGGTGCGGTTGCATCATACCTCGCCCACGGCAACGGCGGCACTTGGACGGCTTCTTACGGCGGTCTCGGTGATGGGAAGCATGCTGGGGGAGAAGGACGATAACATCACAGTATCGGTAAAGGGCGACGGCGAGGCCGGCGGCATTTTGGCGGCGGCTGACTACTTAGGCAATGTGCGCGGTTACATTCAGAACCCTGCGGTGGACGTGCCCTTAAAGCCAAACGGCAAGCTGGACGTGGGACGTGCGGTCGGCAAGGGAATGCTGACGGTGGTGCGTGACGCGGGCGGCGAGGAGCCGTACAACGGCTCGATCGAGCTGGTCAGCGGCGAGATCGCCGAGGACATCGCGTCCTACTATGCCATCAGCGAGCAGGTGCCGACGGTTTGCGCGCTGGGCGTGCTTGTGGGCACCGACTGTATGCCGATCGGTGCGGGCGGCGTGATCATTCAGCTTTTGCCGTTTGCCGACAACGAGACGGTGGATCTCATTGAGCGAAACACCGCGTATCTCGGAAATCTGTCCTCGATGTTCGCCGAGGGCAAGAGCAACGAGGAGATCATGGCGCTGGCCATGAAGGACATTCCGTTTGACGTGTTTGATGAGTTGGACGTGGAGTACCGCTGTACCTGCAGCGAGCAGAGGATCAAGGATATGTTCCACTCGCTTGGCAAGAGCAAGATCGAGGAGATGCTCCTCGAGCAGGAGGCCGAGGGCAAAAAGCGTGAGCTGGAGGTGCTGTGCCGCTTCTGCGGTAAGGCCTACGTGATGGACGAAAAAACGCTGATGAAGCTGTTTTAATTTAAAGTTTTGCGAAGGGGAAAGTGGGGCTCTGCCCCAAACCCCGCCACCTTTAAAAAGGTGGACCAAACTTTTGCAGAATGGGTCTGCACAA
>JAGAUC010000276.1 GCA_017621015.1 Clostridia bacterium
CGTTTCTGAAATCGCCTGCTACAACCATTGTTATAACCTCCAAAAAATTAGCGTTCTGAAATATTTTTTCACATTATTATATCTCATTTTTTCACTTTTTGCAATAGGATTTTCAAACATTTTTTCTTTTTTTATCATTTTTGCAAAAAAATCGCCCGCAAAGGCAAAAAAGAGCGCCTGTGTGGTTGACAAAACAGCAAAAATGGTTTAAAATATATTATGTATATCTATTATTAAAATTAATGCAAAACAAAGGAGGTACTGTTATGTTAAAAAGCATGACTGCCTTTGGCCGCGCCAAGCTCACCGTGGGCGGCAAGGACATCACCGCCGAGATCCGAAGTGTCAACAACCGATATTTCGATTGCAATACAAGACTTCCCCGCGCGTACTCCTATCTGGAGGAAAAGATCAAGCCCTATCTCCAGTCCCGCGGCATCTCGCGCGGAAAGGTGGACGTCAGCATCAGCGTGGAGGTCGTAGAGACCGAGGGCATCGACATTGCGCTGGACACCGCGTATGCGAGAGGCTACATTGAGGCGCTCCGCCGCCTGCGCGACGAATTTGGCCTTGCCGACGACATCAGCGTGATGAGCGTGGCGCGCAACCAGGAGATCTTCAGCGTACATAAGCCCGAGGAGGATGCCGAGGCTGAATGGCAAAACGTTCTGTCGGTGCTTTCGCTTGCAGTTGACGCCTTTCTCGCCGGCCGTGCCGCGGAGGGTGCCAACATCGAGAAGGATCTCCGCGCCAAGGTGGACAACATCGGTAAGATCACCGAGAAGATCGAGACGCTTTCCGAGCAAAGCATCAAGGGCTACCACCAACGTCTGCGCGAGCGTCTGACCCAGGTGCTGGCTGACAACAAGGTGACGGCCGACGAAAACCGCATTCTCACCGAGTGCGCCATCTTTGCCGACCGCGTGGCCATTGACGAGGAGCTGGTGCGCCTGCGCTCGCACTTTACGGCGTTTGACGGCATTCTTAAAATGGACGAGCCAACCGGACGCAAGCTGGACTTTCTCATTCAGGAAATGAACCGCGAGATCAACACCGTGGGCTCCAAGTGCTCGGATTCCGAGATCGCACACCTTGTGGTGGACGTCAAGACCGAGCTAGAAAAGATCCGCGAGCAGATCCAAAATATCGAATAAAGAGGGACAGGACGTATGAAATTCATTAACGTTGGATTTGGCAACATGGTGGCGGTCGAGCGCATTGTGGCCATCGCCTCGCCCGAATCCGCGCCCATCAAGCGCCTTTTGCAGGACGCCAAGGACGACGGGCGCGCGATCGACGTCACCTGCGGTAGACGGACACGCTCGGTCATCGTCACCGACTCTGAGCACGTCATCCTTTCCGCCATTCAGACCGAGACCATTGCCGGCAGACTGGAAAACCGCGAGGGTGCGGACGAGAACGAAGAGGACATCGAGGACAAGGAGGATTGACAGCATGAAAAAAGGACTTTTGATCGTGGTATCCGGCCCCGCCGGAAGCGGTAAGGGCACGGTAAACTCACACCTGCTCTCGACCGACAATTTCCGTTTCTCGGTCTCGGCCACCACGCGTGCGCCGCGACCCGGCGAGAGAGACGGCATCAACTACTTCTACATTTCGCGCGATGAGTTTGAGAAAAAGATCGAAAACGGCGAAATGCTGGAGCACAACTACTACTGCGGCAACTACTACGGCACACCGCGCGAGGCGGTGGAGCGCGTGCTTGCCGAGGGCAAAAACATCATTCTGGAGATCGACGTCAACGGCGCGATGCAGGTCAAGAAAAAGTACCCCGACGCGGTACTCATTATGCTGCTCCCGCCCACCTTCTCCATCCAGGAGGAGCGCCTGCGCGGCAGAGCCACCGAGGACGAGGAGACCATCCAGAAGCGCTTAGCGCAAACAAAGGCCGAGGTTCCGCACTTTGCCGAGTACGATTACATCGTTTACAATTACGACGGCTGTGCCGACAAGGCGGCGGGTGACATTCTCGCCATCGTGCGCGCCGAGCAGCTTTCGGTCTCGCGCAACCCAAAGACCGCAGACCTTTACTTTGAAAAAAATTAAAATTTTAAAATACAAACATTAAGATAGGAGATCATTATGCTTCACCCAACCTTTAACGAGCTTTCCAAGGACAAATTCAACCGCTATCAGCTTGCCATCGCCGCCGCTAAGTGCGCGCGCCAGGTGACCGACGAATACGTCAACCAGCGCGAGGCCGCCGAAAAAAGCCAGACCGGCAACAAGGAGACCGACAAGCCCGTAAGCACCATGATCGACCAGCAGCTCAAGGACGAGAAGGCGGTCAAGATCGCCATCGAGCGCATCTACAACGGTCAGTACACCATCGTAGAGCAGATGCCAAAGGAGCCTGAGGAGGCTGAGGAGACCGAGGAAACCGAGGAAGCTGAGGAAGCCGAGAAAAACGCTGACTAAGGAGACATTATGACGAAGGAATATGCACGGGTATACGTTCTGGACATACCGTATTGCATTGACCGCGCCTACGACTATTACCTGCCCACGGATCTTAGGCAGGAGGTCGAGCGCGGCTCCTTTGTCACGGTTCCCTTCGGCACCGGCAACCGACGCCATATGGCACTTGTCTGCGAGGTTAGAGATACCACCGAATATAAGGAGCTAAAGCCTGTCCTCTCGGTATGCCCGAGGAGCCTTTGCCTTTCGGAGGAAATGATCGGCCTTTGCGCCTTTTTGAAGGAAATGACGCTGTGCACCTATGGCGATGCCATTCACGCCATGCTCCCCTCGGCGGTGCTTTCGCGGTTTGAGGAATACTATTCTCTCACCGATAAGCCCCTGCCGCAAAACCCCAAAAGCCTGGATACGCAGGCCCTTTTTATCTACCGACACATTGAAAAGCAAAAACGTGTTTCGCTTACCGCGCTCAAAACGCGCTTCCGCGCCTCGGTGTCCGAGCACATCCGCAAGCTTTGCGAAGCGGGATACTTACGCCGTGAGACCGAGGTAAAAGACAGCGAGGCGGGCCTTAAAAGGCGAAGCTATGCCCTTTTGGCAGACGAAGAGACGCTCAAAAAGGCGCTCCTGGCCAAAAACGGCACACCGCGCGCCCCCAAAGCCCTAGCCATCGCCATGGCACTTGCCGAAAACGGCGCAATGAGCGAGGAGGACCTTCTCAAGGCCGCAAAAGCCACCAAGACACAACTGAGAAGCCTTCTGGACAAAGGGCTGATCGCATGCCGCACCGAGACGGTCTACCGCACCGCCACACCCCCCACCGAGCCGACCGCTAGGGGGGCGATCACCTTAAACGAGGAGCAACAGGCAGCTTTCCACACGCTGTCGGCACTCGTCGATTCGGGCAAGCCGAATGGCGCTCTGCTTTACGGCGTAACGGGAAGCGGAAAGACCAGCGTCATGCTGGCGCTGATCGATCACGTTCTGGCGGCAAACCGGGGCGTTATTGTCCTTTTGCCCGAGATCGCGCTGACACCGCAGACCCTCTCGATCTTTTGCTCGCGCTACGGAAGCCGCGTGGAGGTGCTCCACTCGGGGCTGTCGGGCGGTGAGCGCATCGACGCATACACGCGCATTCGCGAGGGCGAGGCCGACGTTGTGGTCGGTACACGCTCGGCGGTGTTTGCTCCGGTAAAAAACCTCGGCCTTATTGTTATGGATGAGGAGCAGGAGCACACCTATAAATCCGATATGAACCCCAAATACCACGCGCGCGACGCCGCGCGCTACCGCTGCGCCAAATCGGGTGCGCTGATGCTTCTGGCATCGGCCACCCCCAGCATCGAAAGCTACAAAAAGGCGCTGGACGGTGTGTATACGCTGGTCAAGCTCAAAAACCGCTACGGAAATGCAAGGCTTCCCGAGGTGCAGGTGGACGATATGCGAGGCGAGCTTCGCACAGGCAATCTCGCACCGCTCGGAAAAAATCTGGCATCCCTTTTGCTGGAAACGCGGAAACGGAACGAGCAATCCATTCTCTTTCTCAATCGGCGCGGCTACAACAGCTTTGTCACCTGCCGCACCTGCGGAAAGCCGCTCGTGTGCCCCCGGTGCAGCGTGTCGCTGACCTATCACACAAAGCGCGGCCACTATGAGGAGGGGACGCTTGTATGCCACTTTTGCGGCATGCGAACGCCGCCCCCCACGACCTGCCCCGAGTGCGGCGGCGAGCACCTATCGTTCGTCGGCTACGGCACACAGCGTGTCGAGCGTGAGCTCTCGGAGCTGATGCCCGACTCCACCATTCTCCGTATGGACACCGACACCACGGCCACGCGAAGCTCCTACGATGACATTCTCGGAAAATTCCGCCGCCACGAGGCCGACGTTCTGCTGGGCACCCAGATGGTGACCAAGGGACACGACTTTGGCGACGTCACGCTGGTGGGCGTTCTTTTGGCCGACGCGTCACTGTATCTGGACGATTACCGCGCCGCCGAGCGCACCTTTTCGCTTCTCACCCAGGTCATCGGACGCGCCGGACGCGCCGACAAGCCGGGACGGGCGGTCATCCAGACAAACAACCCCGATAACGAGGTCATTCGTCTGGCTTGCGCGCAGGACTACGAGGGCTTTTATGAGCGCGAGATCCGCTTGCGACGGGCGCTCACCTTCCCGCCCTTCTGCGACATTGCGCTGTTTAACATCGTCTCGCAGGACGAAAACGAGCTGATGCTGGCCTGCAAGCGCTTCCACGAGGACTTCAAGGTGCGCGCCAAAAAGGAATATCCCGACCTGCCGCTTGTGGTCTTCGGTCCCTTTGAGGCACCGGTCTACAAGGTGGACGGCAAATACCGTATGCGCCTGGTCGTCAAATGCAGACTTAACGCCAAGAGCCGCGCGTTTTTCGCTTCGCTGCTCGGCGAATTCGGACGCGAGGCGGGAAGCAAGACCACACTTTCCATTGATTTGAACCCAACCAACCTTTGAAAGGATAAAGATATTATGGCTAAACTCAACATCGTAAAATACGGGGACGAGGTGCTCCGCAAAAAATGCCGCGAGGTCGACGAGATCACGCCTCGCATCCTCACGCTTCTTGACGATATGGTCGAGACCATGCGTGCCGCCGACGGCTGCGGTCTGGCCGCCCCTCAGGTGGGCATTCTGCGCCGCATTGCGGTGGTCGAGCTGGACGACAAGGTCTATGAGCTGATCAACCCCCACATCATCGCCTTTTCGGGTGAGCAGTATGAGGTCGAGGGCTGTCTCTCGATCCCCGGTGAGCAGGTGACCACCAAGCGCCCGATGTACGTCACCGTACGCGCCTTC
>JAGAUC010000277.1 GCA_017621015.1 Clostridia bacterium
TCAAAATTTGAAGCAAAAAGAGGGACCTTACAAGGTCCCTCTTTTTTATTAGTCGATGGTACCGCCCAGAGCGATGATCTTGAGCTCGTCCTTGGTAAGCGGACGGCCGTACTTTTCGTCGGTCATGATGTCGGGCTTTACGTACCAGTTGGCGTTATACAGGTGGTACAGCTCGATCATTTCGTTGAAGTAACCAATCACCTTATCGTTGCGGTAGAAATCGTTACGCGCCAGCTCGGCGTCAATGATCGCGCGGTAGTAGAACAGTCTCCACTTCTTGGAGTTCTTGGTCGCCTCGTCAAGTGCGGCGTGCGCTTTGAGAATGGTGGCCTCGATGTCAAAGACCTTGGCGGGATTCTTGATGGTATAGCGGTGACCGGGCTCCCAGCCGCGGGCGTGTGTCTCCTCCATCGCCATAACTGCCGTATGTACCTCGTCCAGAAGCTCGCCCTCAAGGTTGCACTCGTAGGCAAGATACTCTCTTACGGTGTCGGATGCGTTCTGGTTGTCACGGTACTGGCGGAGCACGATGGCCTTGTTGATGTCCTCGTAGAAGCCCTCGCAGTAGGGGAAGCCGCCCTCCAGCTTGTCCTGGTTGGCGTCCCAAAGCTTCTGGATCTTCATAGGCACGGGCGTAGCGCCGTAGCCGCCCCACGGGAAGATGCCGCACATACTGATCTCGGGGAAACCGATGATGGGCTTGCCAAGCGAGTGCTCAAAGGGCCAGGGATGAACCTGCGGCTCGCTGGTGATGTAAGCCACCTCCTCAAGTCTGCCATCGTCAATGGCCTTCCCCAGAAGCTCAAACTCGCTGACGTCGCCCTTGCGGAAGGTGCCGAAATACCAGGTGGAAAGACCGATCTTGGCGCGCGGGAAATACTCCTTGATCACGGGCGTAAGCGCCTCAACGCAACGAATGTAGCCGTTGCCGCCCCAGGGGGCGCAGTCGGGGCAGGTGCAACCGCCCTGGTCGTACGGGCCAATGCCCACAAGGTCGGGGTCTGCGTCCTTAAAGGCCTCCAGCATCTTGCGGCGGTACTCGATGATCTTTTCCAATCCGCCCGGCTTTGAGGGGCAGATCTCGCGGTGATAGTGGGCGTTGAGGTTGAGCGTGTAGCCGTCGTGACCGCACGTCCAGTCGGCGCGAAGCTCCTCGGGGCTGTCGTCAAACGCCTCGTTGGCAATGGAGATCAGCGCGGTCTTAAGACCCAGCGATTTGGCGTGCTTCAGAAGTGTGAGCAGGCGCTGGATGAAATCGGCGCTCTCCTCGATCTTATGCTGCGCGAGGTCATACCACATCTCGATGATATTCATACCCCAAAGAGCCTCGTCCTCGATGTCCTCAAGAAGCTCCTCAATCGGTGCGGTCTCGGCGTAGCCCTGGTTGTGCGTCGCCCAGTAAAGGCCGCACACCGGCTTGAAGGACTTGAAGCTGCCATTTTCCAGCTTCGGGTTGCGCAGGAATTTTCCGGCCACGTAAAGAATGTCGGGATACGAGCCGCCGGAAATCACGCCGTCCTCAAAACGGCTCTCAAGCTCGGCAAGCTTCGGATCCAGCACCAGCGTAAGCTCGGCATCCAGCTTTTTCTTTGCCAGACGTGCCTCGACCACGCGGGCAATATTGCCAAGGATCTTGTCATTTTGATCGAAACGAATCATAAGAATTCTCCTTTTCTCTCGCTTTGTTAGGTACATTATATCTTTGAAAATTTCGAATGTCAAGCCATTTTCGAAATTTCTCCAAAAAGTCGGATTTGCCTATGGTTTTTTTAGATAAATTGAAGTTTGTCGGGGAGAAACGTGTAGGGG
>JAGAUC010000278.1 GCA_017621015.1 Clostridia bacterium
GTAGTTTGCACAGACCCATTCTGCAAAAGTTTGGTCCACCTTTTTAAAGGTGGCGGGGTGTGGGGCGGCGCCCCACATAAAACTCCCCGACAAATCAAAATTTAAATGGCCTTTCTTCCTATTTTATATAATTTGTCGGAAATTTTGATTTGACTCTTGAAAGTCGACAAAAAGTGTGCTATAATAGATAAGATTGATGAGAAACCATTACCATAGCCGTATTTGGCGGCTTTTTCGTTGGAGGAGACCTTGAGAACCACACTGAAATTGCGTTCGGGTGCCGTCATTCCCTGCATCGACCCGAAAACGGCGCAAAAAAAGAACTATCTCTCCCGCACGGAGCTGGGAAAGCTTCACCTGATGCCCGCAGGCGAGCCTGTGGCATTTACGGAAAATGAGGACGGGAGTGTGAAATATTATTTCGATTCCGAGCATCTCACAGAGGCGCCGCCCGAGCTTTGGTACGCGGCAAGCGGCCTGAAAACCGAGAAATACGTGCTGGATAACGGCACCGAGATCCCGCGTATGAACACGCGCCGCGCGGCCTCGCAGGGCTACTACACCAAGGAGCGCCTGGCGGTCATGAATTACGAGACGGTGGAGGAGCCGGTGGCGTATTCGCGCCGCGGCGAGGAGATCGTTTTCTTTTACGACAAGCGTACCGCGTCGCGCCTGCCGCTGATGTGCACCAAGTGCGGCAAGGCCGTGCGCTATAAGCGCAAGCTGTGTGAGAAGTGCTACGGCGAGGATCTGATCGTTCGTCGAGCTCTGGGCGACGAGCATCGCAACGCCTTTTACCACAAAACGCGTGAGCGTGTCTTGTTCTTTGACCTCGAGCTTACCGGCTTTTATGACCGTGACGAGATCATCTCGATCTCGGTGGTCAACGGCTGCGGAGAGGTGGTCATGGACACACTGGTAAAGCCTGTGCATACCAAAAAATGGAAAAAAACCGAAAAAATCCACGGCATAACGCCTGACATGGTTCAGGATGCGCCCACACTTGCGGAGTTGGTGCCTGACATAAAACAAATGTTCGATAACGCGGAGAGCATTATTGCTTACGGCATTTCCACGGACTTTAGCCACATTAAGACCATTTATGAGACTGAGGAGGAGCAAAACGCGCTCCACGATAAGATCTCTTGCTGTGCCAACGAGTTTGTGCGCTACATTCACGAGCATTGCCCTGAGGTGGTCCACGCTTCGCTTACCGACGCGATGGAGTGTCTTCAGATCGCTTGGGACGGTATCCCCCACTCCTCGATTGCTGACACCATTGCCTGCAAAAAGGTCTGGGAGCACCTTTTCCCCAACTATTATGAGGATTGAGACGTTTCACGTGAAACAAATTTCGACATTTTAAAGGATAAAATTCCCCGAAAGCCTCTTTTTCGGGGAATTTTTTGAAAATCGGGCAACCCCGAGAAAGGATAAAAGATGAAAGAGATCCTTCTTTGTAAATATGGCGAGATCGTGCTTAAGGGCGCGAATCGCAAGTATTTTGAGGACGCGCTTTGCCGCACCATGCGCCGAAAGGCCAAGCGGTTTGGCGAATTTGATATTTACCGCGCGCAAAGCACGATGTATATTCAGCCGATGAACGAAAATTGCGATATGGACGGTATGTTTGATGCTGCACGCAAGGTTTTTGGCATTGCGGCGGTTGGGCGTGCGGCGGTGGCCGAGAAAAGCCTGGAAAGCATTGCTGAGACGGCGCGTGAGTACCTCCCTGCCTTCCTTCGCGGCAAAAAGACCTTCAAGGTGGAGGGTAAGCGCTCGGACAAGAGCTTCCCGATGGACTCGATGGCCCTTGCGCGTGAGATTGGCGGTGTGATTCTTTCCGCATGCCCTTATCTTCGTGTGGACGTGCATAACCCCGAGGTGGTCGTGCGCGTGGAGATCCGCGAATACGGTGCCTATATCCATGCCGGCCAGTTTAAGGGCGCGGGCGGTATGCCCATCGGCACCAACGGTAAGGGGCTTCTGCTGCTTTCGGGCGGAATTGACTCGCCGGTAGCCGGCTACATGATCGCTAAGCGCGGCGTGCAGATCGAGGCGGTGCATTTTGAGTCCTTCCCCTATACCAGCGAGCGCGCACGTGAAAAGGTGTTCTCGCTGGCAAAGATCGTATCGGAATATGCCGGCCCCATCCAGATGCATGTGGTTTCGCTGACCAAAATCCAGGAGGAGATCGCCAAAACCTGCACCGAGGACTATTTTACGCTGCTCCTTCGCCGCTATATGATGGCCATTGCCAACAAGATCGCACAAAAGCGCGGCTGTGGCGCGCTGATCACGGGCGAAAGCCTTGGCCAGGTGGCCAGCCAGACCATGCAGGCGCTGGGCGTGACCGATTGTATGAGTGATCTGCCGGTGTTCCGCCCCTGTATTGGTATGGATAAGGAGGAGATCATTGCCATTGCCCGTAATATCGACACCTTTGAGACCTCCATTCAGCCCTTTGAGGACTGCTGTACCGTGTTTACGCCCAGACACCCTAAGACCAAGCCCGACCTTGCCAAGGTGATCGAGGAGGAGCGCAAGCTTCCCTTTGACGAGCTTGTTGAAGAGGCACTTGACGGAATGTATACGCTCAATATCACCTTTGAGGACTGATTTCACGTGAAAATGATCATGCAGAACGACGAATTTATCCAATTGTGCGAAAAATGCTTTGCCGATAACGGCCTTGAGGCTTTTTGTGAGCCGAAAACGCTGGATCTGCTCTATAAAATGACCGAAAATATGCTTTCGGTCAATGCGGTGACCAATCTGACGGCCATCACCGAGCCGCGAGAGATCGTGCTCAAGCACTTGGCGGACTCGCTGAGTGCCGCGCGTTACATTCCCGAGGGGGCGAGCGTGCTTGATGTTGGGTGCGGTGGCGGCTTCCCCACGTTGCCGCTGGCCATTGCCCGTCCCGATCTCACGGTCACGGGGCTTGACAGCACCGCCAAAAAGACACGCTACGTTGCCGAATCGGCGGCTCTTTTGGGCCTTGATAACCTCAAAACGCTGACCGGACGCGCCGAGGAGCTGGCGCACGAGCCGCAGTATCGGGAAAGCTTTGATGTTTGTATCGCGCGCGCGGTGGCCTCGCTTCCGATTTTGACCGAGCTTTGCCTTCCTTTTGTTAAAAAAGGCGGCAAAATGGTGGCCATGAAGGCAAAATTGGATGAGTCCGAGCAAACCAGAGCGCCGCAAATGCTGGGCGCGACGGCCTTTGAACGGCATGAATTTGAACTGATTGGTGAACAACAGAGCGAAACGCGCCTCATTTTGATTGCCGAAAAGCAAAAGCCAACGGCGGCGGCCTATCCGAGAGCCTACGCACAAATCAAGAAAAAGCCTTTGTGAGCCCCCGCCGAAATCTCTGCGTGTGGCAAGAATGCGGCGCAAAATGTCAATATAAAGAAGGAACATCGTTTTTGTTCCTTCTTTTTTTGCATCTTTTTCTTGGTTTTGCACTTGCGATGCCTCCTTTTGACAAATTTTTCTTTGCCCGTGTGATAGAATAATGGCAGGAAATGGCAAAAGAACGCCAAAAAAGAAAGGAGTTTTCACATGAAAAAGAACAACCGCATGCTGGATAGGCTTTTTGATCGCACGCACGCAAGTAAGGAAAAGGTATGGCAGATCGAGGTTTCGCGCATTTGCCCCAACACCGCCCAGCCCAGGCAGGATTTTGATTCGGATGCTATTATCAAATTGGCCGACTCCATACGCCAATACGGCATTTTGCAGCCTCTTACCGTGCGAAAAATTGACGGCGAGAGCGAATATGACTATGAGCTGATTGCCGGCGAGCGCCGCTTGCGCGCATCCAAAATGCTTGGCCTTCAAACGGTGCCGTGTATTATGGTGGAGGTAAACGACGAGGTGTCAGCCGAGCTTGCTTTGGTGGAAAATATGTTGCGCGAAAACCTTGGAATGTTTGAACAGGCGGCGGCATTTGCCAAATTAAACGAAAAGCACGGCCTCACGCAGGAGGAGATCGCGAAAAAGATGTCGCTTAGCCAGTCTGCGGTGGCAAACAAAATGCGTCTTTTAAAGCTTTCGCCTGAGGAGCGCAAAAAAATCAGCGATGCCGGGCTTACCGAGCGTCACGCACGTGCTTTTTTGCGAATTTCCAACCCGGCCGCGCGAATGAACGCCATTTCACGTGTAATTAAGGGGAAATTAAACGTCTCTGACACCGAAAGGCTGGTGTCCGATCTGCTGGGTGCAGAGCGAGAAAAAGGCAAAAAGCAACCCGAAACCAAGAAAACCGTGGTTTTGACTGCCGATTTGGTCTGCAACAACATTGACCGTTATGTAGAAAAACTCCGTTCGGTTTCGGATCTGGTTTCGGTTGAAAAACGCGAAGTGGGCACGGACACGGTGATTACGCTTACCGTGAAAAAAGGCGCAAGCTGATGTCTTTTGACAAGTTTCACGTGAAACACACAAAATTCGACACAGCGGCTTCGTTGTTTCACGTGAAACAAGCCCGGGGTGGCGTAAACTCCGAATTTCGACAA
The DNA here is from genome assembly GCA_017621015.1 of Clostridia bacterium. Taxonomy (GTDB): domain Bacteria; phylum Bacillota; class Clostridia; order Oscillospirales; family CAG-272; genus RGIG8775. The sequence goes on from JAGAUC010000278.1 coordinate 4,524, forward strand.
AAAACGCCGTGTTTCACGTGAAACACGGGCGTTTTGCGTGGTTAACTGTCAAAAAATGCAAAAATGTGGGCAAAAAGTGTTGCAAAAAATCGGGTGTTGTGATATAATATATCTGCAACAATATAACAACGGAGGAGCATAAATGGCAAAAATCATATCTTTTGCGAACCAAAAGGGCGGCGTTGGTAAAACAACGTCGGCTATAAATATTGCCGCTTCGCTTGGTGTGCACGGGCACAGGGTGCTTATGATCGACCTGGACCCCCAGGGAAACACCACCAGCGGCGTTGGCGTGCCAAAAAAACAGCTCAAATACACATCGAAAGACGTTTTAATGGGCGACGCGGCGGCTAAGGACGCGATTTTGGAGACGGAGTTTGAGAATCTTTCCTTGATTCCGACCAACATTTCGCTTGCCGGCGCCGAATTTGAACTCTTTGACACCTTTGAGGTGGATGCGCCAAACTGTATGAAGAAGGCGATCGCGCCCATCATGGACGATTACGATTACATTGTGGTGGACTGTCCCCCCTCACTTAGCATGCTCACCATCAACTCCTTTACGGCCAGCGACGGCATTGTGGTGCCGATGCAGTGCGAGTTTTACGCGCTGGAGGGCCTTTCTCAGCTGATGGGAACCATCAAGGGCATCAAGCAGAAGTACAACCCAAATCTTGTGGTGGCAGGCATTTTGGTTACCATGTATAACCCGCGTTTGCTTCTTTCCATGCAGGTTATGGAGGAGCTTCGCAAACACTATTCGGACAAGCTTTTCGCAACGACGATCTCCCGCAACGTAAAGTTGACCGAGGCGCCCGGCTTTGGAAAGCCTGTATATTATTATGATAAGAACGCCAAGGGCAGCAAGGAATACCTTGAGGTTGCCAAGGAATTGGCGGAAAGAATATAAGGAGGCGAAAAAATGGCAGAGAAAAAGACAAGAGGGGGTCTCGGTCACGGTTTTTATGACATTTTTGACGACAACGAGACCTCAAACAAAAACGCGGCAGCAGAAATGGTGCGCATTTCCAACATCGAGCCCAGAAAGGACCAGCCCAGAAAGACCTTTGACAAGGAGGCTCTGGAGGCTTTGGCGGATTCGATCGGAAAATACGGCGTGCTTCAGCCTATTATCATTCGCGAAAACATTGCCAATCCCGATACATACGAGATCATTGCCGGTGAACGTCGCTGGAGAGCGGCCAAATTGGCAGGAAAAACCGAGATTCCGGCCGTTATTATCGACGGCGACGAGCTCAAGGCGGCGCAGGTCTCCATCATTGAGAACGTTCAGCGTGAGGATCTCAATCCCGTGGAGGAAGCTATGGCTTACGAGACGCTGATCGAGCGCTTTGGCCTCAAGCAGGACGAGGTGGCGGCGCAGGTTGGCAAGAGCCGCTCGGCCATCGCCAATATGCTTCGTCTTTTGGACCTTCCGGATGAGGTTCTGGAGATGCTTCGCGACGGACAGATCTCTACCGGTCACGCGCGCACGCTGCTTGCACTTGACAACGAGGAGAATATGCTTCCGCTGGCAAACAAGATCGTAACCAACAATATGTCGGTCCGCGAGGTGGAAAATGCGGTTAAAAAGCTCAATTCCATTGATCAGGCGGCGGCAGAGGCCGAAATTGCGGCTCCTTCGCCCTATAA
>JAGAUC010000279.1 GCA_017621015.1 Clostridia bacterium
AACAAATTGGGGTTTGCGTAGCAAATTTGCGGTGTTTAGCCGCAAAACCAATTTGTTAACCGAGTTCGCTTCGCGAACTCGCATTTTCTTAAAAAGTCCCCTACACGTCTCTCCTCACCGATAAATCAAAATTTGAATGCCGATCAAAGGGCGATCAGGCAGATGGCGAGGACGCCGAGCAGAACCCCTGCCGTTTTCTTTTTGGAGAGCTTTTCGCCAATCAGAAGATATGCCAGAAGCGCCGCGGCCACGATACCGCCGCCGTTGACGCTCGGAAAGACCACAATGGACGGAAGCAGACCCGAAATGTGCACGTTGATGGTGTTCACAAGTCCCAGCGTAGTGCCCGAGACCGCCGCTGTTCCGAGAAACCTTGCAGACGGAAGAAAGGGGCGCCGCTTGGGCATCAGCAAAAAGGCAAAAAGCGTGCCCACAAGGAAGGCCACCACCATCAGTCCGCTTTGCTCGGCCTTATACTCGGACATACGGAACAGCTTTTGCAAAACACCGACCGCGCCGTTGCAAAGCAGAGCGGCGATCGCCAAAACAAACCATTTTACCGTCAGCCGCTCACCGCGTGAGGTCGTGATGATAAAGGAAACAAGAATCAGCGCTACGCCCACAAGCTGGAAGACCGACACCGTCTCCTCGTAAAAAAGCACACCCGTAAAGGTGGGAAGCAAAAAGCCGCAGGAATAAAACAGCGAGCTGACCGACACGCCGCCAAGATCCATCGCGCGAATGAGAAACACCTGCGCGAAGATCAGCGCCACGCCGTACAAAACGCCGTAGATCGCGGTCGCAAGCGAAAGCCCCTTCCAGCCCGACAGCCCGTAGACGGCTACGATCAGAAAGGCCACAAAGAACATATAAAAATTGTAGGTGTATATGTTGTGCTCCTCACTCAAGACCGCGTTGCTCTTCTTGGCAAACACGCTTTTAAGTCCGTTGAAAAAGCAGGACAAAAGAAGTAAAAGGTAGTTCATAAAAGGTCCTTTATCGATTGAGATCGGTTAGTTTTTGCTTGCCGCGTACTCCGTGAGGATCTTTTCGGCGATCCAGGTGTTGACGGCGGGGGTAAAATGCACGTTGTCTTGCATGAAAAGTCCGTTTCCGCACGTGTTGGGGACAAACTGCGGCGCGGTGGTGGCATCAAAGACTGAGAAATTTTCGCGTGTTGCCGCCAGACGGTCAAATTCGGCGTTGACGATGCCCATTTTTTTGAGGCACTCCTGCTCGCCCGTGGGGTCCATGTCGTGCATACGGTCGGGGCAGACCAGGCGGTGCAGGATCGTGGGCGGGGCGTGCAAATGCTTGTCGAAGGCATCGAAGATCGTGGTGTAGATCGACTTTAACTCCTCCGCAAGCGTCTCGGTGGGAGCCAAAACGTCGTTCTCGCCGCCGCGCCAATGCACGCCTATGACCTCGTATTCCCTGCCCATCTCGGAAAAGCTCCCGTCAAGCAGCGAGAAAACGCGCGTTGCGAACGGGAAAAGCGAAATTTTCACCGTCCCGAGCACGCCCGGCACGAGGATCGGCTCGGTTTCGGGGTGCCAGAGATATTTTCTCGTCACGCCCTGCGCGCCGATGGCGATGTGGATGATATACAGATCGGGAAGTCCAAGCGCGTTGCCGCCATCGATGTGCGCCTGCCATGCCGCCGCCAGGCAGTTGGCGATCGAGTAGGTGTGATCCTGCTCCTCGGCAAGGTTCATGCCGCCACTCGTGTAGCCGCTCCAGCGGAGCTTCTCAAGCTCCAAGGACTGATTTTCCGCGCGCGAAAGCCAAAATACGTTCTTCATCGGCATGATAATGCGGTCACCCTCGGTCATCGGGATCCCGTGCCCTACGGCATTCGACTGCCCAAGCAGCACAAAAACCGCACATTTCTTGGAATTCGACATAGGTTTCTCCTTAAATTGAAGTTTGTCGGTCTGGCTACTCTTGAACTAAGGGGCGTGCAAAC
>JAGAUC010000280.1 GCA_017621015.1 Clostridia bacterium
CGCGGGAGTGGCGGAACTGGCAGACGCGCACGTTTGAGGGGCGTGTGGTTATCACCGTACGGGTTCAATTCCCGTTTCCCGCACCAAAGCATCCTGCACCTTGTGCAGGATGCTTTATTTTTTCATTTGGGAGAAATCTATGAGGCTTACCGTTACACCAAAGCGAAAAAATGAATACGTGGCTACCTACCGATATCGGCAGATCGACGAAACAAGCGGAATCTGCGCCTCCACGGCCCTTATCTGCATTCGAGGTACACGATTTGGCTGTGGCTTTGTCCCTACGATGACGGTGGCGGACGTCTCGACGCTGCCCGAATACCGAAATCGCGGCCTTGTGCGTGAAATGCTGGAGACAGCACACAAAAAAGCGCGTGAATACGGCGCCTACGTCGCGCTTCTCCACCCCTTCTCCTTTGATTTTTATCGGAAGTTCGGATATGAAAAGGTTTCGGACAGCGTAAGTGCCACGCTTGCACTCTCTGTCTTGAATGCCTTTTCCGCGCACACTTCGCTTGTACCGCTTGAGGAAAAATATTATGGAGATCTCCTCGCGCTTTTCCGTGTTTTTTCGCAAAATCGGAATCTAATGTTTGACCGATATAACACTGCCTCTTTTTTAAAGAAAAAGGAGGAAATATATATTTATGTTTATCGTGAAACACTTTGCGGCTATATTTCGATAAAAAAAGACATCGAGAGAAAAAACATAACCGTAACCGAAATGGCGTTTTCTTCTCCCGATTCCCTTACCTCGCTCCTTGCCCATCTGAAGGGCTATGCAAACGATTTTGAGACCGTTTGCTTTGCTGATGTTGAGCCGATTCCCGAGCTGTATTCACTTTTTAAGGGTCTGGATGTAACGTATGAGTCACGCGGTGATCTTGCGGCAAGGATTCTGGACACCGAAGGGCTACTCAGTGCCATTGATTATCCCACAGAGCACGGAGAATTTACACTTCGTGTCATCGATACGCTTCCCGATGTGGCCGGTGTTTTTAAGGTAACCTACGAAAATAACAAAGGCATCGCAGAGCGACTTCCCGACAGCGTGGTGGCAGATGTAACGGCGAGCGCTCCGGTTCTCCTGCGCCGCATATACGGCTGTGACGAAAGCTGTGAGGGCTTTATCTTGCACGGGGATGCCTCAGACTTTTTTCGTGCTTTTCCCAAGAGGATCAACGGCTTGTTTGAGCATTTTTAAAAAGGACATCCCAACGGCATATCTCAAAAGAAGTATGCCGTTTTTTGCAATTTGTCTCCGAAATGCTTTGTTAAAAATAAATTTTCGGAAATTATGAAAAGGTATTTACAAGCATTAAAAACTGTGATATAATAAATTTGCCAAACAAATTTAATAATAGAATTATCGGTATCTTTTTTCTTTATGGAATAATTATACCCTTTTTCGTCATAATCATTTTTAGAAATCGGTAAAATCGCGACCCCTTTTAAATGATTATGGTGAAGATGCTATAATTCTATTTAAATTTGTTTGGCGACAATTGGGGTTCGCGTTTTTCGGTGCGCCGACCCTGGTTGGCGCGCTTTTTATTTTTACTTACAAAGGAGTTCTATCAAAATGCAAAACAAAAATCTTGTTCGCTTCCTCCTTACCTTTTTCCTTGGCTTTATCGGAAGCATCATCATCAACCATTCGGAGCTGAAGCCTGAGGGCTACACCTGCAGAACACTTGCTTATATTTTCCTTACAGCAATCACGCTTGGAATTTATGGCCTTGTAGCATCGATATGCAACCTTACCTTTGATCCTTCCAAGGGAAAGGTCATCGGTTACAAGAAGGACTAAGCACGGTCTTTTCGGATATGCCGTAGACCGAAATATCGGCATATCAGCATTCAGGGGCTGAGTCAATGACTCAGCCCCTGAATGCTTTTATATTTTCATTTTTCGAGCGATGTCGAGCGCACGATCCTTATCCGGCTTTACCACCTCTCGGTCATAAGTCATAATACCGTTGATCTCCTCCTCGACGTCAGAAATCTGGGTATAAATGGTGGCGCAGAGCCCCTTTTCAATGAGTGGGATGACCTCGGTCTCGTAAAGCCTTGCGAAATCCTCATTGTATTGCTCAAGCATTTGGCAGTTGCGGTAGCCGTAGGATTTCTTTTCGTCAAAAAGATGGTCCTTCACGGCGTAGCAATAGCCGCCGAATTCCGAAACGATGATCGGTCTTTGGGCCTTTTTCGGAAGCTTTATTTTCTTGAAATAGACGTGCAGGCTTTCCACATCGCTTTCCGTTTGCCAAAACCAGCCCGACGTGGCATCCACGAAGCGGCTCTTGTCCCAGCTTCTAACCATCGCATAAAGGCGATCCGCCTCAAACTGCCCCCAGCCCTCGTTGAAGACCGTCCAAAGACAGATCGAGGGGTGGTTATACAGATGTTCAACTGTTTCCTTGCTATGTGCCACAAAGATCTCCTTTGCCTTTTCGGTGCGCTTCAGATGCTTATCCTTCAAGCGCTTCAGGCCCACCGTCGGTAAGGCGGTGTCACGGACAAAGGAATAATCGGAGTTGTTCACAAAGTCCTGAAAAACGATCATACCCAGGCGATCACAATCGTAATAGAAGCACTCCGGCTCGATCTTTATGTGCTTGCGAAGCGTGTTAAAGCCAAGCGATTTTGCGGTTTCAATATCCTTTGTATATCCGTCCGGCGTTTTGGGCAGAAAAATGCCGTCTGCAAAATACCCTTGGTCAAGAAGTCCGTGAAAGAAATACGGATGGCCGTTGAGGCAAAGGCGGTGGACGCCGTTTACAGTCTTGGTTTCCAACGTACGGAGCGCAAAATAGGTCTCAACCGAATCCTTGTCCGCTGTAATTTTAAGACGATAAAGATATGGCGTTTCGGGTGTCCAAAGCTTCTTTTCGGCGGGAATGACCGTCACGGTGTTCCCTTCGATGCAAACCTTGCCCTCGTCTCCCAAAAGCTCTGCCGTAAGACTTTTTGCCTCGGTATTCACGGTAATCGTTGCGCTCTCAAGTGTTACGTCGACTTTCAGGGAGCGGATATATTCCCTGGGCACAACCTCAAGCCACACGGTCTGCCAGATGCCGCTGGTTGGCGTGTACCACATGCCGCCGCGGTCAATTCTTTGCTTTCCGTACGGATAATCGTGGTCGAGCGTATCAATCACCTTGACAACGAGCTCATTTCGCTCGGCTATCCACTCGGTGATATCCACCGAAAACGGAAGATATCCGCCCGCATGCTCAAACACCTTGTTGCCGCTTATATAAATTTCCGCGTGATTGTCTACCGCGCCAAAATGAAGCAGAAGTCTGTCATCTTCCTCAAGCGTGGGAACGGCAAACCGGCGGCGGTAAAAAAGCACATCCTCACGGCCGATCTCTCCCTCAAAGCCCGAAAGTGAAGACTGGGGCGGATACGGCACAAGGATCTTAGCGTTATATTCGGAAGGCTCGCTCCCCTTTTGGCAAACAGCAAAATCCCATTCACCGCAAAGAGACACAAACGAATCTCGCTTCATTTGCGGGCGGGGATATACGTTCCACGACATGCTCATTGGCTTTTCTCCTTTTTCATAAGCCGCGCCAGGGGCAAAAGCACCGGAAGAATCACAAGTGCCGCTATAAGCGCCGCCACAAAAATGTTTTGATTGGGAATAAAGGCCTCGGTGCCGTCCGAGCCAATCACCTTCTGTGCATTGGCCAACACCTTTTGTCCGATAAACGGACCGATGATGCCGGGAATGAGCACCTGGCCGACAATGCGGAGTCCTTGAAATCTTCCCGCCTTGTTCTCGGGCGTATACTCACGGATCAGCGCACCGAAAACCGCCATTCCGCACAGATAGCCGCACATCATAAGCAAGGATGCCACAAAGACGAGCACGGTATTCGTAAAGAAGCAGAACAGCAGATATCCGACACCGAGTGCCGCAAGTGCGGGAAGAACGGTTTTGAGAAAACCGTATTTGTCGTATAGCCGCCCGTAAAAGAGGGTTGCCACAGCGGCCAAAATCACCGCCGGCGCCATAATGAAAACGTAATTGTCAAGCTTCAGCGCCTCGGTATAATACAAGATGAGATACGGCATAAAGATCTGGATCGAAATACCAAAAATGGCAAACGCGCCAAGAGAAACGTAAAGTGTTTTGTTGTTCTTGATGACCGACGGACGGAAGCCATAGAAAATGTTGGCAAAATAGTTTTCGCCACTTGCGGACTCCAGGCTGGGTTCCTTGATAATGAAAAAACCAAGAATACCGATCAGCACAACTACCGCTCCCATAATGCCAAAGAAAACCGACCAGGCGCGCGGATCGGAATTGTCCATTCCGAGTGTGCTTCCAAACACCACAAGGATCGCCAAGAGCGGCATCATGGCGTTGATTCCCTCCGCCGCACCGCGATTGGTCTGATCGGTGGAATCCGTAAGCCACGCGTTAAAGCAGGCATCGTTGGCCGACGAGCCGAAGAAGGTCATCACACAGTCAAGCACGATTACAAAGGTAATGCCAACCGAAGCGGCCGAGGTCACAGCGGGTATTACCGAGGAAATAACATCCACCCGAAGAAGTGCAAATGCCGCAATGGATATACCCCAAAGGATGTATCCGCCCGAAATAAAGATCTTTCGTTTGCCGAGCTTATCCGAAAGCGCACCGATCAAAAGCGTTGTCACCGTGGCAGCAACAGCACTGGCCGTGACCATAGCCGCAATGTCTGAGGGTGACGCCGCAAACATCTTATAGATAAAGACATTAAAATACATATTCTCGATCACCCACGCCACCTGTCCGACAAGTGAAAAGACAGTAAGCGTGATCCAGAAGTTTCTGCCAAGCTTGTTCATACAAAACCTCTTTATATATCAAAATTTATTTGTTTTATTATAGCATAATTCCGCCCGTTTGGCAAGGGATTCATAGCAATAACGAAAAGATTGACACGGTACCATCAAAAAACGGAGAACGCAAGCGTTCTCCGTTTTTTATTCAAGTTAAAAGCTACGGTAAAGATTTTCGGCGTGAATGGTGTGAATGCCGTGCTCTGTCAGATGCTTCTCGGCATCCTCAAGCTCCTCGGTCTTGATCACCACGATAGCCTTATTGTCCTTCTGTCCGACAAAGGCATACATATATTCAATCGAATGATTGCCCTCGTCCAAAACACGAAGGATCTCGGAAAGCGCACCGGGGGTATCGTTCATCTCCACGGCCAAAACCTCGGAGGTCTTGGAAATGACACCTTCCTCGCGAAGCACCTGCTGGGCAAGATCGGGCTGGCTGGCAATGATACGCAGAACACCGAAATCGGTGGTATCCGCAAGAGAAAGTGCGCAGATGTCCACTCCGTTCTTAGAAAGGGCATCCAGAATGTCAGCAAGTCTTCCCTGCTTATTTTCCACGAAAATCGAAAGCTGTTTTACAAACATATTCCTTCCTCCTTACAGTTTGCGCTTGTCGATCACGCGCTTGGCCTTGCCTTCGCTTCGTGCGATCGACTTGGGGTTGACAAGGTGTACCTTCGCCCCAATGCCCAGCATCGAGCGAAGCTGCTCGGTCAGGCTCTTTTCAATGCGCTCAATGGACTTAACGTCGTCGGCAAACAGAGCCTCACTCATTTCGACCAAAACGTCAAAGGTATCGTTGTTGTTAACACGGTCAACAACGATCTGATAGTTGGGGGTAATGCCTGCATCGGTACCGAACTTGATCAGAACCTCCTCGACCTGAGACGGGAACACGTTAACACCGCGGATAATGAGCATATCGTCGCTTCGGCCCGTGGGCTTAGCCATACGAATGTGAGTTCTTCCGCACTTACAGGGCTCGGCATTGAGCGAGCAAATGTCGCGCGTGCGGTAACGGATGAGCGGGAATCCCTCCTTGGTAATGGTGGTGAAGACAAGCTCACCCTTCTCGCCGTATGGGAGCACCTCCAACGTTTCGGGGTCGATGATCTCAGGAATGAACATATCCTCCCAAACGTGCATACCGCACTGATATTCGCA
>JAGAUC010000281.1 GCA_017621015.1 Clostridia bacterium
ACCGCACTTGGCGTTGCCAACCATACCTACGCCGTCCGCATCGGGCATCTCGCCCACATTTCTCGGATGGCTGAAATGATCCATAACCTTTTCACTGTAAAGCATATTTATATTTCTCCCTCGATAAAATTATTTGGCAGGATAGATCGGGCTCATGGCGCGAAGACGCTCCACGCTTTCCCGCACCGCCTTAATGATCGCATCCACGTCCTCCTCGGTGTTGTCGTGCGACAGCGAGAAGCGAAGCGAGCCGTGCGCATCCTCAATGTCCACGCCGATCGACAAAAGCACGTGAGACGCCTCCAGCGAGTTCGACGAGCACGCCGAGCCGGTCGACGCGCTGACACCCGCCATGTCCAGAAGCAGCAGCAGCCCCTCGCCCTCTACGTACGAGAAGGAAAGATTGGCGTTTCCGGGCAGACGGAGCTCCCGATCACCGTTCAGGCGCGAATACGGCAGCGTAAGCAGGCCGTCAATGAGCTTGTTGCGAAGCGCGCGAACGCGCTCCATCTCGGGCAGACGGGCAACCGCCGCCTCAATGGCCACACCGAGTCCCACGATATACGGCACGTTCTCGGTGCCGCCGCGCTTTCCCTTTTCCTGGCCGCCGCCGTCAATGAGATTGCGAACGCGAACACCCCGACGGATGTAAAGCGCTCCGATGCCCTTAGGCGCATGGATCTTGTGACCCGAAAGCGCCAGCATATCGACGCCCAGCTCCTTTACGTTTACCGGAATGTTTCCAACCGCCTGCACCGCATCGGTGAACATCAGCGCCCCCTTTGCGTGCGCGATCTCAGCGATCTCGCGAATGGGCTCGACGGTTCCGATCTCGTTGTTGGCCATCATAATGGCCACAACCGACGTATTTTCATCCACCGCCGCACGAAGCTCGTCCATTCGAATGACACCGCGCTCGTCCACGCCCACGTAGACGACCTCAAAGCCTTCCTTTTCCAGCGCCGCGCAGGTATGAAGCACCGCGTGATGCTCGATCTTGCTGGTAACGATCTTTTTACGCTTGGCCGACAGCATGTGTGCCGCGCCCTTGATGGCCCAGTTATCCGACTCCGAGCCGCAGGAGGTAAAATAGATCTCCGAGGGCTCCGCGCCGATGGCCGCCGCCACCTTGGCTCTTGCCGCGTCCACAAGCTCACGGGCTCTCTGGCCATCGGTGTGAAGGCTGGAGGGATTGCCCCAAAGCTCACGGAAGCAAGGCTCCATGGCGTCTATAACTTCCTTGGAAACGGGCGTTGTCGCCGCGTTATCCGCATAAATTCGTTTGCGATTTTCCATGTGTATCCTTTCAAAACGGGGCAAAGCATGCCCCACCTGCTTTCTTTGCGGTCTCTATTGTATACTATTTTTGTCCATTTTGCAACAGGGTTGTGAAATTTATTTTGTTAATTTTTTATTAACAGGCGTGCGAGCCACGCCACGCCTGTATTCTCAAACCCTTTCGGAGGAAAAATATGCTTCGGAAAATATCCGCTTCCCTTCTTTTTGCCGGACTTTTGCTCTGGGCACTCACCGTGCAGACGCACGTGCCGCTCCTAACCCTGGCCGCCATACTCATACACGAAGCCGGACACCTTCTGGCGGCTCATCTGATGCATATGAAGCCCAGCGGCGTTTCCGCTGACACCGTCGGCATTCGCCTTTTGTTTCGCGGCGTCCCTCCCTCCTATGGCAAGGAGATCCTTCTGTGTGCCGCAGGCCCCGCCGCCAACGTTTTCTCGCTCCTAATTGCCCTCCCCCTTTGCCAAGAAAACGGCGGCTTTTTCCTCTCCGTCTCCGCCGCGCTCGCCATTCTCAATCTTTTGCCCATCGAGGGCTTTGACGGCGGCCGAATCCTTCACAGCACTCTATGCCTTTGGCTTGCTCCCGACACCGCCGACCGCATTTCACAGGTGTTTTCCTTTCTCTTTTTATTTGTTCTTTGGTGTGTCTCGGTCTACCTCTTGATGCGCACGGGAAGTGAGCTTTCTCTGTTTTTGTTCTCCGCCGCCCTCTTTTTTCGCATTTTTCTTCAAAAAAAGGCCCCGTAAGACAAGTTTTTTTCAAAAAGATATTGCAATTTTGCTTCATATCTGTTAAAATATATCCATTCTAAAATGCGAAAATGTTTTCGCGAGTTTTGCATCAAAAAGGAGTATTTATGCGGAATGGAGAAAAACAAGCTCATTGAGTTGAAAGGTATTTGCAAGGAATTTGACGGCGAGCAGATCTTAAAGTCCATCGACCTTGACATTCACGATAAAGAATTTGTTACGCTGCTGGGACCCTCGGGCTGCGGCAAGACCACAACCCTCCGTATCATCAGCGGCTTTGTGTCGCCTGACAGCGGCGACGTCATTTTCGACGGCAAAAAGATCAACGACGTGCCGCCCTATAAGCGCCTTGTCAATACCGTCTTCCAGAAATACGCGCTGTTCCCGCACCTGAACGTGTATGAGAACATCGCGTTCGGTCTTCGCGTCAAAAAGATCCCCGACGCCGAGATCCGCACCCGCGTAAAGGAAATGCTGGCGCTGGTCAACCTGCGCGGCTTTGAGCGAAAGAACGTCAATGTTCTCTCGGGCGGCCAGCAGCAGAGAGTGGCCATTGCACGTGCGCTGATCAATGAGCCCAAGGTACTGCTTCTGGATGAGCCGCTCGGCGCGCTCGACCTCAAGCTCCGCAAGGATATGCAAAACGAGCTGAAAAATATACAGGCCAAGACCGGCATCACCTTCATCTACGTCACGCACGACCAGGAGGAGGCCCTCTCGATGTCGGATACCGTTGTGGTCATGGCCGACGGCAAGATCCAGCAGATCGGTACGCCGACCGACATTTACAACGAGCCCATCAACGCCTTTGTGGCCGACTTTATCGGTGAGTCCAACATTCTGGACGGCGTGATGATCTCGGACTATAAGGCCAAATTTGCGGGGCACACCTTTGAGTGCCTCGATAAGGGCTTTGCGCCCATGGAAAAGGTGGATATCGTCGTGCGCCCCGAGGACGTGGACGTTGTGGCCCCTGAAAAGGGTATGCTGCAGGGCGTGGTCACCGGTGTGACCTTCAAGGGCGTGCATTGGGAGATCATCGTGGACATTCAGGGCTTCAAGTGGATGATCCAGACCACCGACTATTCCGCACCCGACACCACCATCGGTCTTTACATCGAGCCCGATGCCATCCACGTTATGAAAAAATCCGAGTACTCCAATATGTTCGGTGACTATTCCAGCTTCAGCGATGAGTTCGACGAGCTTTCGGACGTGGAGTCGGTGGAGGATGAGGAGGAGGCCAAGGAGGAATGAACAAGCGCTCGTTTCTTGAGAGATTTGCGGCCGTGCCGCATACTGTCTGGGCGGTGCTCTTTATCCTCGCCCCCCTGCTTTTCGTCGTATATTTCGCGTTTACCGATACGTACGGCAACTTTACCTTCGACAACATCACCATGCTGTCGAGCTATACGCATATTTTCGTTTTGTCGATCTGCTTTGCGCTGATCGCCACCGCCATCTGCCTTATCATCGGCTATCCGCTGGCGTATATCATCTCCCAGCTTTCGCCGCGTCGGCAAAAGCTTCTGGTCGTTTTTCTGATGCTTCCGATGTGGATCAGCCTCCTCATCCGTACCTATTCGCTGATGGCCATTTTGGACAACGGCGGTCTTCTCAATTCGCTCCTTGTGTCCCTCGGGCTTGACAAGATCAAGATCGTCGGCACATCGGGCGCGGTCATTCTGGGTATGGTGTACGATTTCCTGCCTTATATGGTGCTCCCCATCTACACGAGCATGTCCAAGCTGGACAAGCGTTACTACGAGGCGGCCGCCGACCTTGGCTGCAACAGCCTGAAAACGCTGTTCCGTGTTACGCTCCCGCTCTCTCTGCCCGGCGTGATCTCGGGCATCACCATGGTATTCGTTCCGTCCATCAGCACCTTCTACATCTCGCAAAAGCTGGGTGGCGGCTCGTTTGACCTGATCGGTGACACCATTGAAAGACAGTTCAAGAACGTCAGCACCTATAACATCGGTGCGGCGATCTCGCTGGTCATGATGATCCTGATCTTGATCTCGGTGGCAGTTATGAACCGCTTTTCCGACGAGGACGAGGGAGGTATGATCGTATGAAAAAGCTCTCTCATGTCTATATGTGGGTGGTGTTTGCCCTTCTTTACGCCCCCATCCTTGTGCTGGTGCTGTTTTCCTTTAACCGCGCCGGCTCGCTCAACCATTTTTCGGGCTTTTCGCTTTATTGGTACCGTGAGCTGTTTCGCGATGCAACGGCGCTTACCGCGCTCCGCAATTCGCTGGTGCTGGCCGTCTCCTCGTCGCTGATCGCCACGGTGATCGGCACGCTGGCTGCGCTTGGCATCGACCGCACGAGAAGTAAATTTCTCAAGGGCTCGCTGACCTCGGTCACCAACATCCCGATGATGAATCCCGATATCGTGACCGGTGTTTCGATGATGCTTCTTTTCGTGGCGGCCGCCTCGGTTCCCTTTTTGCCGGTTCGCTTTGGCTTTACCACTATGCTCATCGCACACACCACCTTTAACCTGCCTTATATCATTCTTTCGGTGCTTCCTCGCTTTCGCCAGATGGATAAGCATCTGCGCGAGGCGGCGCTGGACCTTGGCTGTACGCCCGCCAAGACCTTCTTTAAGGTCGAGCTTCCCGCCATCCTTCCCGGCATTGTTTCGGGGCTGATGATCGGCTTTACGCTCTCGCTGGACGACTTTGTCATCAGCCATTTCGTAAGCTCGCCCGACTTTCAGACGCTTCCGCTTTACGTCTACAACCAGACCGCGCACGAGATCAAGTACAGCATGTACGCGCTGTGTGCGCTGATGGTCTTTGCCATTCTCGCACTCCTGCTCGCCGTCAACTTTGCCGGCGCCAAGGGCGAGAAAAAGCAAAAGAACGGAGGTGCGGCATGAAAAAGCTATTTGCAGCCCTTGTGCTGATTTTGATGCTCGCCTGCCTTGTATCCTGCGGCGAGAACGATACCAACAGCACCGCCGGTGCCGGCTCCACCACGCTTTACGTTTATAACTGGGGCGAGTACATCTCGGACGGCTCGGAGGACTCCTTGGATTCCAACGCGGCGTTTGAGCAATACTGTAAGGAGGAGCTCGGACTGAATGTCAAGGTCAACTATTCGACCTATTCGAGCAACGAGGACCTTTATGCCAAGCTCTCCAGCGGCTCGGTCAGCTATGACGTGGTCATTCCATCCGACTATATGATCGCTCGCCTTGCCGCCGAGGGTCTGCTTTGTGAGCTCAACCCGAGGCAGACCGTGCCGAATTATGCGTACATCGACGACAATTTCAAGGGACTTTACTACGACGAGAACGAGATCTGGTCGGTCCCCTACACCTACGGAACCGTCGGCATTCTCTACAACACCGACATCGTGGCCGCCGATGACGAGGATCTTGGTAGCTGGTCGCTGATGTGGGATGAGGATTATACCGGCAACATTCTGCAGTTCAACAATCCGCGCGACGCCTTTGGCACCGCGCAGTATGCTCTCGGCTACAGCGTCAACTCCGATAAGGAGTCAGAATGGCAAGAGGCGCTCTCGCTTCTCAAGCAGCAGAAAAACGTGGTCCAGGGCTACGTTATGGACGAGATCTACAACAAAATGAAGGGCGGCTCGGCGGCCATTGCCGCGTACTACGCGGGCGACTTCTTCACGATGTACGCCGACAACGAGCTTCTGGATTTCTACCATCCCACCGAGGGCACCAACGTCTTTGTGGACGCCATGAGCATTCCCGCCGGCACCAAGAACTACGATCTTGCGGTCGAGTACATCAACTTTATGCTGAGCGAGGAGGTGGCGATCGCCAACGCCGAATACATCTGCTACGCCTCGCCCAACCGCCTTGTGTACGAAAACGAGGACTATATCGCCTATATGGAGGAGGAGATCCACCCCGAGGCGATCGACATTCTCTATAACTTCGATATGGAGAATATGGAGTTCTACCACGACCTTCCCGACAAGACCCGCCTGATGATGAACTCACTGTGGGAGGAGCTCAAGATCGAAAGTAAGATCGGCATCAGCATCTACATCATCTGTGCCGTCATCGTGCTCTCGCTCGGCGCGGCGCTTACGGTGACCTTTATCAAGAAAAAAATACGCGAATCGTATTACGATTAAAAAACGACGGAATTTAGGGTTTCGCCCGAAATTCCGTCCTATTTAGGAGAATAAAGTATGAATTACACATTTTCGGACGCGTTTCAGAATCTGAAGCCCTCCGCCATCCGTGAAATCTTCAAAAGCCTTACCGACCCCTCGATCATTTCCTTCGCGGCAGGCAACCCCTCGCCCGAATCCTTCCCCACAAAGGAGCTGGCAAGACTTTCGGCAGACATTTTTGCCAACGCCTCGACCACCGCACTCCAGTACAGCATCACCGAGGGCTATCCCGCCTTCCGCGAGGCCATTGCCAAGCGCCAGAAGGAGAAATTTGGCATCGGCGGTGAGAATGACGCCGTAATGGTGGTGTCGGGCGGTAACCAGGGCATCGACCTTTGCTGTCGCGTGCTTTGCAACCCCGGTGACGCGGTGCTTTGCGAAAACCCGTCGTTTATCGGCGCACTCAACGCCTTCCGCGCCTGCGGCGCCAAGACAGTCGGCGTTCCGATGGACGAGGACGGTATGATCCCCGAAGAGCTGGAAAAGGCCATCGCCGCCACCCCGACAGCCAAGATGATCTACCTCATCCCCACCTTCCAGAATCCGCGCGGCTCCACAACGTCGCTTGGACGTCGCAAGGAGCTGTATGCGATCGCCAAGAAACATTCGCTGATCATTCTTGAGGATAACCCCTACGGCGAGCTTCGCTTTGCCGGCGAGGAGATCCCCACACTCAAGAGCATGGACACCGAGGGACTTGTGGTGTATTGCTCGTCCTTCTCCAAGATCCTTTCGGCCGGTATGCGCGTCGGCTTTATCGTTGCGCCCGGCGAGATCATTCAGAAAATGGCGGTCGGCAAGCAGTGTGAGGACGTTCACACCAACATTTTCTTCCAGCTGCTTTGCTACAAATATATGACCGAGTGCGACCTGGACGGTCACATCCAAAGCATCCGCGCCATCTACCGCCGCAAGTGCAACCTTATGCTGGAATGCCTGGACCGCGAGATGCCAAAGGCCATCACCTATACCAGACCCGAGGGTGGTCTGTTTATCTGGTGCACGCTTCCCGAGGGCTACGATTCGGCAGACTTTGCCAGGTTTGCCGTGGCCAAGAAGGTGGCCGTGGTGCCCGGCTCGGCGTTCAACTGTGACACCGAGGCGCCCTCCAATTCCTTCCGCCTCAACTATTCCACCCCCACCGACGAGCAGATCGTATCGGGCATCAAGACGCTCGGCGAGATCGCCCGCGAGTACCTCAAAAACGTGTAATCCCAAAGGAGTCCTATTATGCTGAACGATCAAAAAGTATCCTACTCGGGCGTACAGCCCAGCGGAAATCTCACCATCGGAAACTATCTGGGTGCGATCAAAAACTTTGCCACCTATTCCGAGCAATATAAGTGCTTCTACTGTGTCGTGGACTCCCACGCCATCACCGTCCGTCAGGTGCCCGCCGAGCTTCGCCGCCGCACCTATGAAACGCTGGCGCTCTACATGGCCTGCGGTCTTGACCCCGAAAAGAACACGCTGTACGTGCAGTCGCACGTCCCGATGCACACCGAGCTTGCCTGGATCCTCAACTGCTACTCCATGTTTGGCGAGCTTTCGCGCATGACGCAGTTCAAGGACAAGAGCGAAAAGCACGCCGACAACATCAACGCCGGTCTCTTTACCTATCCGGTGCTGATGGCGGCCGACATTCTGCTGTACCAGACCGACATCGTACCCGTTGGCATCGACCAGAAGCAGCACGTGGAGCTTTGCCGCAACATCGCTACGCGCTTTAACCAGCTTTTCCCCGACACCTTCACCATTCCCGAGCCCATCATCTCAAAGAGCGGTATGAAGATCATGTCGCTGGCCGAGCCCACCAAGAAAATGAGCAAGTCCGATGAAAATACCAACGCCGTTGTATATATTCTCGACGACAAGGACACAATTATAAGGAAATTCAAGCGTGCCGTGACCGACTCGGACACCGCCGTCCGCTTTGCCGAGGGCAAGGACGGCATCAACAACCTGATGACCATTTATTCCTGCTTCACCGGCAAGACCCTTCCCGAAATTGAAAAGGAATTTGACGGCAAGGGCTACGGCGACTTCAAGATGGCTGTGGGTGAGGCCTGCGCCGATGCGCTGGCGCCCGTACAGCAGAGGTTCCGTCAGATCCTCGCCGACAAGTCCTACCTCGAGGAGGTTATGAAGAAGGGGGCTGATGAGGCATCCTACTATGCCAGAAAGACCATCAGCAAGGTCAAGAGAAAGGTCGGTTTCGTCATTTAAGGAGGAAGCTTGCAGATCCTTTGGCTTTGCCGCGCTCTGTGCCTCTCGGGTCTTTTGTCGCTGGCGCTTACACCCTTTGATTTTCGCATCGCCGCCGCACTCGGCGCGATCGATATTCCACGCGATGGAAGGCGTATGCACACGCGCCCGATCCCGCGTCTTGGCGGGCTCTCGATCTTCTTTTCATTCTTGCTTCTCAGTATTTTTTACGATTTCAAAATTGCGTCTGACTTGTTTTACATCTGGTCAGGCGCAATTCTTATTGTGCTGGTCGGGGTGCTTGACGACGAGCTGTCGCTGCCGCCGCTTATCAAGTTTTTTGTGCAAGGCGCCGCGGCATACGTGGCCACCATGGGCGACGGCGTTTTTCACACGCTTTCCTTTGGCGAAACAAGCCTTTCGCTCGGTGCCCTTGCGCTCCCGATCACACTTCTTTTTACCGTCACGATGACCAATGCCCACAACTTTATCGACGGGCTTGACGGGCTTTGCGCCGGTGTTTCTCTGTGCGAGAGCCTCGGCCTTGGGCTTCTCTGCCTTGCCACAAGCCCCGAATATGCCGTGGCTGCCGTTCTCCTTGGCGGCGCCTGCCTTGGTTTCTTGCCCTACAATCTGCGCGGCGCACAGCTTTTTATGGGCGATACCGGCTCCACCCTTCTGGGCTTTGTGCTCGCCGCCATTGCCGTGCGCACGCTGGACCGCCCGCTCACCCTGCTTCTGCTCTTTGCGCTTCCGCTCGCCGACCTTGTGTTTGCCGTGGTGCGCCGACTTCTCCGCGGCAAAAACCCCCTCTACTCCGACCGCTCCCACCTTCATCATCTGCTCGCCGACCGCGTCGGCGCCTACAGCGCCTCAAAGCGCCTCACCTTCGCCGCCGCCCTCACCGCCATCCTCGCGGTTTTGATAAATTGAAGTTTTACAAAGGGGAACGTGGGGCCCTGCCCCAAAACCCCCCACCATTAAAAAGGTGGACCAAACCATTGCA
>JAGAUC010000282.1 GCA_017621015.1 Clostridia bacterium
ACACTTTATTAAAATTTTTTTGGGGATTTTTTACAAACGCGCCCCGCCGGAGGCACGTTCCCCTTTGCAAACCTAAACTTACCGCAAAACTTTAATTTCATTAACGAAAAAGGAAAGAAATATGGCAACAAACAAGACAAAAGGCGGCGTGCTTGACCGTGCGATGCTCACAGAAGCGGTGCCGCGTCTGCTCTCGTGGTACGCGGCGGTCAAAAAGCCGCTGCCGTGGCGGCTCTCGCCCACGGCGTATCACGTATGGATCTCGGAAATTATGCTCCAGCAGACGCGCATTTCGGCGGCCATCCCGTATTATGAGCGCTTTCTTCGGGCGCTTCCCGACGTAAAGGCGCTCGCCGAGGTCGACGACGAGGTGCTGATGAAGCTGTGGGAGGGGCTTGGCTACTACAGCCGCGCGCGCAACCTCAAAAAGGCGGCGGTGCGCGTAATGGCCGAGCACGGCGGCGAGCTGCCGCAAACCGCACGCGAGCTGCGAACGCTGGACGGCATTGGGCCTTACACCGCGGGCGCCATCGCCTCGATCGCCTTCGGTCAGCCGAGCGCGGCCGTGGACGGCAACGTGCTGCGCGTGATCTCGCGCCTTGCGGCGCTGGAGGACGATGTGATGTCGGCTGCCACACGCGGGAGGGTCACCGCGGCGCTGGAGGAGATCTACCCCTCGGGTGAGGACGCGGGAAACCTTACGCAAGCGCTGATGGAGCTGGGCGAAAACATCTGCATTCCCAATGGCGAGGCCAAGTGTGCCGTGTGTCCGCTGGCCGAGCTTTGCCTGGCGAGGCAGCAGGGGCGGCAGGACGATCTGCCCGTAAAAACGCCCCCAAAGCCGCGCCGCATCGAAAAGCGCACCGTGCTTTTGCTTAAATGCGGCGAGCAATACGCGCTGGCACGGCGCGAGAAAAAGGGTCTTCTGGCCGGACTTTGGGAGTTCCCGAATGTCGACGGACACCTGGATGCAGGCGGCGCACTTGAGGCGGCACGCGCCCTTGGCGCTTCCCCGCTGTCCGCAACACCCGTTGGCGACGCGCTTCACGTCTTTTCGCACGTGGAGTGGCATATGATCGGCTACCTTGTCGAGTGCGACCGCCTGCCGACGGCACTTGCCCACGCCACCCCCGACGTCATCCGCGCCGAATACGCCATCCCCAAAGCCTTTCGCGCCTACCTCGCTAAAATATAAAACAAAAAAGCCCCGTCGGGTGTTCTTTCTTTTTGGTCTCGCCAAAGAGAAGCACACCATCAAACGGGGACTTTTTATTTTAATCTTTAATCCCTAAACCGCGAAGGTCGGCAAGCGTATTGTTTTCTTCTGCTCTATAGAGCTCCCATATAACTCTCAATCCCTGCAAAGCTGCGCGACCGTTTGTAAGAGGAGTTTTATCATTAAGAACACAGTCAACAAAATGTGCTATTTCATATTGTGTCTCTTTCGAGCTCGCTCCTTCTCGTTTCCAAATCACGTCATAGGATTGTCTTGATGACTCACCGGGTCGGTGAATACCATTACCGTTATATATTCTCACTTCTCCCGAAGCATGTTCGTATTCAAGCATTCCCTTTTCGGTCTGAATTTGAAAATCGTATCCGAGTCTGGTTCCTCTTGCTCCCCACGTAGCACCGTGATAACCAACAACTCCATTTTTAAACTTTATGACCAGAGCACTCGTACCCTCGCGAAGCATCCAAGGCGTACCATTTCTTGTTCCCATATGTGCTCCGCTTATAGGTTCACCCAAGAACCATAGCATAAGGTCTATATAATGACATCCGTGACTGAAAAGCTGACCGCCACCGATACGGTTTGTTATAAGCCATTTTTGTCCACGATATTGATCGTATTTAAGAGTTACACCCGTAAGTTGCTCTGTCCATATGGACATTTGAATTATTTCTCCGAATTCTCCCGAATCTACAAGCTCCTTAAGTTTTCTTATACCCGGCCAGAAACGGACAGGATAAGCGCACATCAGCTTCAAATTGCGTGCTTCACAGGTTTCAATAAGTATCTCGCACTCCCGTTCGGTATTGCAAAGAGGCTTTTCCATAAGTATATGCTTATTATGCATAGCAAAAAACATACCGCATTCAAAATGAAGATCGTGAGGAAGAGCTATCATTACCGCGTCTATCATATCAACCATATCACAGTATTCGGTAAAAATCTTAGGTGTACCTCCCAGTGCATCGGCAACCACTTTCGCATTTTCTTCAACAATATCACAAACCGCTACGATCTCAACATTTTCAACTTGAAGCACTCCCTTGACATGTGTTCCCATCATGGCGCCACAACCAACAAGACCAAGTTTTAATTTTTTCATAATAAATCCTTTATTGACTTTTGCAAATCAAAATGATAAAATATTCGTATCAAGCTACTGAATTTATTTTATCACACAATACAAGATCAGTCTTTAGACAATACGTCAATAAGTTTGCACAAAAAGGTTAAAATTACGCAGAAAGGCAGAAAATAATAT
Source organism: Clostridia bacterium (assembly GCA_017621015.1). GTDB lineage: Bacteria > Bacillota > Clostridia > Oscillospirales > CAG-272 > RGIG8775. The sequence continues at coordinate 2,496 of JAGAUC010000282.1, forward strand.
GCCATATGCAAGCACGAATATTCCTGATATACTATCTATAAAAGGTATATTTACCGTTCATTCCCCTTCTCTGTCCTTTTCTGTGGTCGACTGCGGTGAAGCTCACGAATTTCCTGAAATTTTCTTTCTTGATCGAGGAAAGCATTCGCTTATCGTTGAGGGACAAAATCACACGCTTTCAAGCGGACAAATGGTGATATACGCGCCTAATTCTCATCACCGCTCAGCCTCTCCCTCCGATGCAGTTGCATCTATTATTAGCTTTGACGTTGAATCAAGAGATCTTTGTAAATTGTATAATCGTGTTATAACACTGACAACCGAACAAGAAAAAAACTTCAAGGCAATATTCGATCTTGCCGCCCCCTGCTTTATTAAACGTCCACCCAATGACGTTGAGAGAGGAGCAAAGCTCTGCGACGGAGTTGATGAATACATTCTTCAGCGCATCAAGCTAAGTCTTGAAGCATTCTTAACAGATCTTCTTGCCTTCAGACAAGAATCTGAATTCCACAGTTCAAAAAACGAAAAATGGAATGAGGAGTATGCTCGTGCTTTAGATTTTTTAAAGCAGAATATTGACAAATCACTGACTCTTGAAGATATGGCACGAGAATGCAAGATGAGCGTTTCAAAATTAAAGCTAATGTTCCGAGGGAACTACGGTGGTGGACCGCTTTCTTGTTTTCTCGAATTAAAAATAGACGAAGCAAAAAAACTTATCCAAAATGGAAATATGAATTTTTCTGAAATTGCAAGCGCTCTTGGATTTAATTCACTTCACTATTTTTCAAGAGCATTTAAAAAAATCACCGGCATATCTCCGTCAGTGTATAAGAAGAGTATTATTAAATAACGGGATGGCAAAGCCATCCCGTTTCTTTAATCAGATTTATTAACTCTCACAAAAAGTGACTTGAACGCCTTATAGTTAAAAGGAAACAAGGAATACAGATAGCTTCTTTTGCCTTTGACTGTTTCATTGCTTGCAACAAGCACTATTTAAAGCCCAAAAGGTTGAATATTGGCGTTGTGTTGGCTCTTTGGAGTATTGCAAAGGTGCTTTTCTGCTCCATGCTGCTAACGGCTCCGGGGCTTTTGGTTAAATTGAAGCCTGTAGGGGAGTGACGTGAGGCTCTGCCCCAAACCCCGCCACCTTTAAAAGGGTGGACGAAACCTTTGCACTGGGCAAAATTGGTTTGCATATTACGGAGCCCGAACGGTAACGCGAAAACAACGTGCGTTTTGATATCCGAGTCATTTTGAGACCTTCTCACGCGTGAGAAGGTCTCGGGCGCGCAAGGCCTGCAAGCCGAAAAGAGAGCAAGCTCTCTTTGTCGGATTGCCGGGCTTGCGCTGACGGAAAGCCTTGCGGCTTTCCGTCTAAAATGACGTGAAGTTTAAGCAGACCCATGCAGTGAAAGTTTCGGTCAAGCCTTTCCAAAGGCTTGCGGGGGGTGGGGCGGCGCCCCACATAAAGTCCCCGATAAATCGAAATTTGAAAAAATGTGAATTTTTCATTGACAAATGGGGGCGGGCGTGATATAATTTCCATATATTATAGCATGGGAAGGGAGAAGACGGATGTTCGGCAGTGTTTGGATGTGCGAGACCGCGATGCGCATGTGCTCCATGTGCACCTTTTGTCACGCCAAGCGCCCGACAGGTTTTCTTCGTTGATTTTTTGCAAATGATCAAGGTAGGAGGCTGAGGGTTTCCTGCCTTATTTTGTTAGAGGACGCGGCTTGCCGCATCCCGGAAAGGAGAGTGCCGTATGATAGAGATCCGCAATCTTGAAAAAAGCTTCCACACCGCTTCGGGAACCATCGTGGCACTGAAAAACATTGATCTTACCATAAACGATGGCGAGATCTTCGGTATTATCGGCCTGTCGGGGGCGGGCAAGAGCACGCTTGTGCGTTGTATCAACCTGCTTGAAAAGCCGACGGCGGGCGAGGTGATCGTTGACGGCCAGGACCTGATGACGCTTCCTAAGCGCGCGCTTCTCAAGATGCGCCGCTCGATCGGAATGATCTTCCAGGGCTTCAATCTGCTGGAGCAGCGAACGGTGCTGGGTAACGTTTGCTACCCGCTGGAGATCGACGGTTGGAAGCGTGCCGACGCGAGGGCACGTGCGGTGGAGCTGCTCGAGCTTGTCGGACTTGCCGACAGTCAGAAGGCCTACCCGTCTCAGCTTTCAGGTGGACAAAAGCAGAGAGTGGCCATTGCCAGAGCGCTTGCCACCAACCCGAGATATCTTCTTTGCGACGAGGCGACCAGCGCGCTTGACCCCAACAACACCGCGCAGATCCTGGAGCTTCTCAAACGGATCAACCGCGAGCTGGGCGTAACCATTGTCATCATTACACACGAGATGAAGGTCATCGACAAGATCTGTGACCGCGTGGCGGTTATTGACAAAAGCGAGATCGCCGAGGTCGGCAGTGTGGCGGAGATCTTCACCGCGCCGAAGAGCGAGATCGCCAAGGAGCTGATCTTCCCCGATTCGCTGGCCGTAAAGGCGGTGACGGGCGGCAAAAAGCTACGCATCGTGTTCAACGGCGAGGCCTCCACGCTTCCCGTGATCTCCAATTTGGTGCTGGAATGTCAGGTGCCCGTCAACATTCTTTTTGCCGACACCAAGGATTTTGACGGCAAGGCATACGGACAGATGATCATTCAGCTTCCCGATGACGACCGCAAGGCGGAGCGCGTGATCGCGTATCTGAACACCAAGAAAATTTCGTATCTTAAGGAGGAGTAAGGCATGGACAAGATTTTATCCTACTTTTCCGATATGTTCGTTCAGCTTTGGGAGAACGGATACATACAGCGCGGCATCTGGGAGACCGTTTATCTGACCTTTCTCTCGGCCGCGATCGCTTACGCGATCGGTCTGCCCCTGGGACTTATCCTTTCGGTGACCGACGAGGGCGGCATTCGCCCGATCAAGTGGCTCAATAAAACGCTCAGTATTATCGTTAACATCTTCCGCAGTATGCCCTTCATCATTCTGATGGTGGCCATGCTTCCCGTGGCCAAGGCCATTGTGGGGACAAGCCTTGGCAACAAGGCCATGATCGTGATGCTGGTCATCGCCGCCGCGCCGTACGTGGCGCGTATGGTGGAGTCCTCCATCAAGGAAGTGAACGCGGGCGTCATTGAGGCGGCGCAGGCTATGGGTACGCCCAATCTGAAGATCGTGACCAAGGTGCTTTTGCCCGAGGCAAAGCCGGCGCTGATCGTGGGCGCGGTCATCTCGGTGGTGACGATACTCGGCTATTCCGCCATGGCGAGCACCATCGGCGGTGGCGGACTTGGCGCGCTGGCCATCATCTACGGCCATCAGCGCTCCAACCCCGATATCATCTGGTTCAGCGTGGTGCTGATCGTCATCATTGTTCAGGTGATTCAGGAATTCGGTATGTGGATCGCACGCAAATGCGATAAGCGTATAAAATAATTAAAAAACATAAAAAGGAGACACATCATGAAAAAAATTCTTTCTCTTGCTCTGGTTCTGGTTCTCGCGCTGGGCATTCTTTGCGCCTGCGGCGGCGAAAAGAACGAGAACGTCATCAAGGTGGGCGCGAGCTCTACGCCCCACGCCGAGATCCTTGAGGTGGTTAAGGACGACCTGAAGGCCGCCGGCTATACGCTGGACATCGTGGTTTACGATGACTACATCCTTCCCAACAAGGGCGTTACGGACGGCGAGCTGGATGCCAACTACTTCCAGCACACCCC
>JAGAUC010000283.1 GCA_017621015.1 Clostridia bacterium
AACGTAGCGCTCTACCAAGCTGAGCCACACCTCGATTGCTTAACAAGCCTAACTATTATACCACGGTACGTTTGGTTTGTCAAGCGGTTTTACTGATTTTTTGCAAGTTTTGGGAAAAGAGAGAATTCCTGCTCTCGCTCGCATTTGTGAGCGGGCGTAGGATCTCTCTCTTTTTAATCATTTCGCATTTTTTTCCATATCGATGTAGTTTTGCAAAAGGATCTGCGCCGACAGCGTGTCGATGACCTTCTTGCGATCCTTTCCGCGCGTTCCGGTCTCGCCGAGAAAGCGTGCCGCCGCCATCGTGGTCATTCTTTCATCAAACAAAAGGACCTCGACCTCGGGAAGTCTCTCGCGCAAAAGCGCGGCAAACTCCTCGGCACGCTCGGCGCGCGGACCGCGCGTTCCGTTCATATTGATCGGATGGCCGACCACCACGCCGACCACACAATTTTCCATAGCCACCTCGGCCACCTTGTCGGCGGTCCTCACAATGCCGCCCGGCTTTACAAAGCCGATTCCTGAGGCCAGAAACCGCGTCTCGTCCGAAATGGCGAGCCCGGTTCTGACGTCGCCGAAGTCAACGCCAAGGATACGGCCTTCCTTTTTTATCATATGCACTCCTATCCCTCGGCGATCGGCCGAGGCTGTTTTGTTCCTCATTTTTATATTATACTCGCTTTGCGTGGAAAAGTAAAGATTTTTTTGAAAAAATGAATAAAACTCCCATGTTGGTCAACAATAATAGCAACCGAAACGAAAGAAAGAGGAGTCAAAAAATGCCAAACAACAATTTCAAAAATACCAAGTTTGCTCAGAACTTCAGGGAAAATCGTGCGGTTTGGGTGACGGCGATCACGCTTCTTGTCGCGCTGGCGGTCATTGCCGCCGTGGCGGGCGTCGCCAACCGTACAAAGGACCCCGGCGAGACACTGCCGCCCCCCGCAGACAGCACAACGAATACGCCCGAGACCACCGCGCCCGAGCCCCCGGTCTCCGACGTCTCCGGAACGCTTCCCACCTTCTGCGCGCCGACGAGCGGCGTGCTTGCCAAGTCGCACGACAGCGAAAAGCAGGTCTTTTCCAGCACCATGAACGATTACCGCGTGCATCTGGGGCTTGACATCGAGACCGCACTGAACGCCCCGGTCTATGCGGCGGCAGACGGCAAAGTGGCCGAGATCTGGGAGGATCCGCTGATGGGTCGGTGCGTGGCACTACAGCATGGCGGCGACGCGGTCAGCATCTACAAAAACCTTGCCGCAGAGATCGCCGAGGGCCTTGAAGCGGGAAGCGAGGTTGAGGCCGGACAGGTGATCGCCTACGTGGGCGAAAGCGCCATGACCGAGCTGGCCGACGCGCCGCACCTCCACTTCGAGCTGACTGTGGCAGGGCTTCAGGTCGATCCGCTGGATTACCTGGATGAGGGAGCGCTTGAAGCGATGTCAAACGCGGCCTTTGAAGAATGAAAAACGGAAAAAGACGGGAGAGATCCCGTCTTTTTCCTTCATATTTATATACAATTGGCTTACATTTCTAAAAATTCCTGAAAAAAGATGCATAAAAATGAAAAATTCTGTTGCAATCACGGACAAGATGTGATATAATGTCACGTGACAGAGATATGTCATGTGAGAGGAATGCAATGTTAAGAATTGCTATATGTGATGACACGGAACAACATTCGGAACAACTGATGAAGCATTTTCGCGCGTTTGCCGCGGAGCTCTCGGTGTCGGTGGAGATCGAATGCTTTGCAACTCTTGCTCAGCTTGGCAGGACGCTGGAGTCCAATGTCAACGCCTTTCGTCTGCTCGTGCTTGACACGGCGGTCGGCGAGGCGGACGGCATTAGCTTTGCGCGTGCGCTGAGGGCCGGCGGGTGCAATTCGGAGATCCTGTATCTTACGGGAGATGTTGATAAGGCTCTTGAGGCCTACGGCACGTTTCCCATAAGCATTCTGCCTAAGCCGCCTGCCCGGGGCGATCTCAAGAATGTGTTTGCATTTGTTGCGAGACGGTATGAGCAAAAGCCTTCCATTATATTAAGCGGAGGCGACGGTAGAAGGAACGGATTTGTTACCGATGACATTATATATATAGAAGTTTTTCGCACAGAGCTGGAGGTGCATTGCCAAAAAGGTGGGGTGACCTGTTTGGGTGCGCTGAATGACGTGTACGAAAGGCTTCCGAAGCCGCAGTTCTATCGCTCACACCGAAGCTTCATAGTAAACCTGCTCAAAGTGCGCCGCATGGAGAAATATCGGTTTGTTATGGAGAACGGCGACTTTGTCACGATCGCAAAAAACCGATACGCCGAGGCGAAGAAGGTGTGGCTGGATTTTTGCGGGACTTCGGAGTTAAGCACTCACGAAGGGATTTAGTACTGCGGGTGCACCGCAGGAACGGTAAAAAGCCCCAAAAACCGTGTATTTGCACCATATACACGGATGGAAGGGTAAATGCTACCCGTTGGTACGAAATATCACCCGTTCGTAAAAAAGTAGTGCGAAATTCAAAATAATGGTGTA
>JAGAUC010000284.1 GCA_017621015.1 Clostridia bacterium
CATCCAGAAGGTCAAAAATGCGCTCGGCCGACGAGAGCGCGTTCTGGAAGGAATCGCTCATCGTGGCAAAGAAGCGGATGGGCTCGTAGAACATGGTGGCATACGAGATAAAGGAGACCAAAAGACCGGCCGTGATCTCGCTGTCGCCGCCAAGCACGGCATAGCCGCCGAGGATCCAGATGACCACCGAGCCAAAGCCCATCAGAAGCTGCACAAACGAGGGGTAGACACTGAGGATCTTGCCGGCGGCAAGGTTGGTGTCATACCACTCCTGATTTTTAGTCTCAAAGCGGTCGATCGCGTTCTTCTCGTTGGTAAAGGATTTGATAACACGGATACCGGGAATGGTATCGGTAAGTGCACTGGAGACTGCCGTCCACTTACGCCAGATGCGGCGGTAGAAGGGGGCGATCTTTTTGGAAAACAAACGGGAGACCAGCACGACCAGCGGCACGGGGAGCAAGGAATACAGCGCCAGCCGCGGACTCATGATCAGCATGATAACCACGATACCGATCATACGGAAGAATTCCACCACCGCGTCCTGCGTGATATGTAGCATAAACGCCTGAAGCGTGGAGCTGTCACCCGAGATGCGGTTGATGACCGAGCCGGTCGAGGTCTTATCGTAAAAGCTCATCGGCAGGTATTGTGCGTGCTTGTAAACGTCGTCACGCAAGCGCCTTACGATACCCGTGCTGCACTTTCGCATCACATAGGCGCGCCACATGCCGAGCACATGTCTTGTGATCTGGAAAACGGCAAGCCAAATTCCAATCGACATAAGCATTTTTTTACTATCATCAGGGAAAACGCCGCCAATGTCCTTCAACACAACGTCAACCAGTGTTTTTGTGAGATACGGAGGAATCAGCATAAGCACTGTCGTAGCAATCGATATCGCAACCGAAAGCACGATATTCCATAAATCCGGCTTCATATAGACCGCCAGCCTGGACACGATCTTGCGCTTGCTTTCGCAATTAATACACTTAACGCCGGGAGCGGAAAGCGTGCGCCCGCACCTCGGGCAGACCGAAAGCTGCTTTTCGTAGGCCAGCTCTATGCTTTCGCGGAGCGCATCCACGTCGCCACCGTCCATCACACCCTTCACAAAGCGGATCGCGGCATCACAAAGCGCGGCAATTCCAAAGGTGTACCGATACAGGTTTCTCGCCTTGGCCACGTCCTTCAGCTTAACGCGGATGAGAGCGTTTCCGTACATCCGCTTGGCATAGATCTTCTCAATGTCTGCGTAACGGATACGCGCCGTCTCCTCCTCCCTTTCCGTTTCCAGCACTATAAGCTCGGAGGCGGTAAAGGCAATGGCGGACTCGGAATACTCGCCCTTGGCGTTGATGTTTCCGACGAGCGCAAAGAGGACGGGATCGCTTTCCCTGCCGAGAGACGAAAGCGTTTCGAGCTGCTTGGGTGTTACATGTTTGTTGATCAAAAATTTAGTTTCCAAAATCACACCCTCCTTTCCCTTTGTAGCCGAGGAGAATGACCATAAGGCGTTTTCCCCCTACGGCTACGCACATTCTACCACACGAAATTCGACTTGTCAACCCCAAAAACAGTATATTTTGCACAAAAATAAAAACTTTTTTTCTTTCTTTATGTTCATTCTTTACGCTTTTTTGAAATCGCCTTTTTTGTCTGTTTTTTTGCGCAATTTATGTCGCATTTTGGTCATTCCGCCATAAATTCACAAAAAAAGCAAGCGGATTTGGACAGATTTCCATTTCTCCTTTTTTTCAAAAAAAGAAGGGGTTTCCCCTTGACATTTTCTTCTTTATATGATATAATACATACGTCTTTTAA
>JAGAUC010000285.1 GCA_017621015.1 Clostridia bacterium
TGATGGGTCATAAAAACAGGAGTTCAAAACGCAGAAGGTGTCCTCCTCTGTTTTATACATATCAAGCCCTTCAAGCGACATCAGCCGAATACTTCCCGAGGACACGCCTGAAAATGAAAGCGTGATCTGTGTAATGCGATCGGCGAAATCGGTGTATATGTAGTATTCGTTTGACTCCCCGCGCGTAAGAAGCGAAACCTTTTAAGATCCGATCCGAAGCATTCCTTCATCGTCCGCATACTGATATGTAAAAAGAAAAGAATTGCACGCAGAATTGTTTTCAAGGACAAGCCTCACCGCATTGTGATGCGGCATAAAAACACCGGAAGCAACATCGACAGATACCGTGGGGGCAGTACGACTGAAAATAATGTTCAGGCGTCCCCCCTCGTCCCCGGCAAGCGTGGCGTTTTCCGAGGTAAAAGCATCCAAGGGAATTTCACTTACCGCGCCAATATCCGCAGAGGAATCTGCCGCTGTATGAAAAAGCATCAGCACAGCAAAGGCCATAGCCGATAGACACAGAAAAAATATTCGCCGAATTCGCAAGCAAGCTCCCCCTTTCCTTGGCTATACTTATTTTATTGTATCACATTTTTCGTCCATTGAAAAGAGAAAAACAAAAATTTTATAAACTTTTTGAACCAATCTCCGCCCTTTCCTTGGCAACGCCCTTTAAAAAGTCGGAAAAAACCATATTTTCTTCCCAAAAAACCATTTTGTTTTTTAAAGCACGGCTTTATAATTGATTTAATATTTAAAGCAGATTGTAAAAAATATGTTTTCTTTTCGCTTTAAATTGTTGACATTGTTTTTTGCTTATGTTATACTTCATTTAGCAAAACACACGTCTAAATCCATAAAAACGGAGGTTCAAATATGGCAAAATGGATATGGCTTAAGAACGGTCAGATGGTTGACAGCCACGCAGATTTCTTTATTCCGCTGAATTTCTCGGGAGAAAAGACGGAAATCAAGCTTTCGGTTGACTCGGATTACACACTCTATGTCAACGGAAGGTTTGTAAGCTGCAATCAGTACAGAGACTATCCCTTCTATAAGATTTATGATGAGATCGATATTACCGAATATCTCATTAAGGGTGAAAACGCGATTGCCATCGAGGTTTGGTATTACGGTGCACCCAACTGGTCGTACTATACCTCCAATGCCGGTCTTTGGTATGAAATTTTCCAGGATGGAAAAAAGGTGAAGGAGTCGGATGAGAACACCCTCTCCAGACTCAGCCCGCTCTATCAGAACAAGCTTCAAAGAAAGATCTCCCCTCAGATCGGTTGGGGCTATCACTACATTGCCGCCAACGAGGACGGCTGGAGAACCAAGCTTGTGGACGGCTTTGAGACAAGCGCAATCGCTGGCGAGGGCATTATGGAGAATCCTCTCCCCCGTCCCATCAAGAGAATGGACATTCTCCCCGCGGCAGAATCTACCTTTGTCCGCGAGGCCAATAACCGCATCCTTTACGATCTCGGAAAGGAGACCGTCGGCTTCCCGACGCTTCGTCTCACCTCTCCCGTAAAGCAGAAGCTTCGCCTTATGTGGGGCGAGCATATTGAGGACGGTCAGGTACGTGATGTCATCGGGTGCCGCAACTTCTACGTAGATCTCACGGTTGACGAGGGCGTGACCGAGTTTTCCAACTATCTCCGCCGCTTTGGCTGTCGCTATCTTGAAATCGGATACGAGACACCCGTTAAGGTGGATTATCTTACGGTATTCCCCTGCTTCTATCCTGTTAATATTGTTCCCTTTACGTGCAAGAATGAGCTTCGCCAGCGCATTTACGACACTGCACTTCGTACGCTTTGGCTGTGCATGCATGACCACTATGAGGATTGCCCGTGGCGAGAGCAAGCCATGTATATCGGCGATAGCCGCAATCAAAGCCTTTGTGGTTACTATGCATTCAAGGAATACGAGTTCCCGCGCGCCGCTCTTTACTTGACCAGCAAGAACGATCATCGCGAGGACGGTCTTCTCACCTCCTGCACACCTTATAAGGGCGATATGCATCCGATCCCCTCGGCTTTCCCCTCGTCGCCCGCTGCCTTTATTACAAGCGTTTACGAGTACTGTCTCCACTCCAAGGATTACGCCTTTATTCCCGAGGTGTATCCGAGACTCAAGCGTCTTGCCGATCTTTACTTTGAGCGTATGGAGGACGGTCTGATCCCGATCTTCCCTGAGGCGGACGGTTGCTGGAACTTCTATGAGTGGGCCGAGGGCTTGTCCTATTACATGGGTCAGCGTCCCGCTACCGCTTCGCCCTTTGATGCCGCACTCAACTGCCGCGTTTCCTGGGCGCTTGGTTATCTACATCAGCTCTGCGAGTGGGCCGGCATCGAATCGGACTACAAGCAAAAACAGGAGGCACTGAATAAGAGGATCCACGAGACCTGGTTCAACAAAAATACCGGCTTTATCCAGAACCGAACCGACGAGGAGTTCTACAGCGAATACGTCAACTCGATGGCGGTTCTCTGCGGCGCGGTTACAGGTGATGAGGCAGCACACATTGCCGAGGGACTTGTCAACAACAAGATGTCCACCTGCTCGCTGGCATGGAAGTGCCTGAAGTATGACGCTTTGATTAAGGTAAACAAGGCAAAATACCGCGATTACATTCTGGACGATATTGATCAGCGTTACAAGAAGATGCTGGATGCCGGTGCCACGACCTTCTGGGAGACCGTAGTCGGTGCCAATGACTTTGACAACGCGGGAAGCCTTTGCCACGGCTGGAGCGCAATGCCCATCTATTATTACCAGACCCTTGAGGCTGACAAGGACTAACCTCGCATCCCTAAAAAATCAATATAAAAACCAATTTTACGGAGGAAATTACATATGGCAAAGTGGATTTGGCTGAAGGATGGACAGATGGTTGACAGCCACGCGGATTTCTTTATTCCGCTTCAATTTTCGGGCGAAAAGACCGAGATCAAGCTTTCGGTCGACTCGGACTACACGCTTTACGTAAACGGAAAATTCGTGAGCTGCAATCAGTACAGAGACTATCCCTTTTATAAGATCTATGACGAGATTGATATCACCGATCACCTTGTAAAGGGCGAGAACGCCATTGCGATTGAGGTATGGTACTACGGTGCACCTAACTGGTCGTACTATACCTCCAATGCCGGTCTTTGGTATGAAATTTTCCAGGACGGCAAA
>JAGAUC010000286.1 GCA_017621015.1 Clostridia bacterium
CGGCATCCTTTTCGATGTGTGCGCGGTATTCGGAAACGGTGGTGGCACCGATGACCTGCATCTCGCCGCGTGCCAGTGCCGGCTTTAAGATGTTGGCGGCGTCTACCGCGCCCTCGGCGGCGCCGGCACCGACAAGGGTATGGATCTCGTCAATAAAGAGAATGATGTTCGGATCCTTTTGTGCCTCCTCCATCACGCTCTTCATACGCTCCTCAAATTCGCCGCGGTACTTGGCGCCCGCGATCATACCGGCAATGTCCAGCGTGACGATCTTTTTATCCTTCAGCGTCTCGGGCACGTTGCCGTCCACGATGCGCTCGGCCAGGCCCTCGACCACCGCCGTTTTTCCCACACCCGGCTCACCGATGAGACAGGGGTTGTTTTTGGTGCGGCGGGAAAGGATCTGGATGACGCGCTCGGTCTCCTTGTCACGGCCGATGATGGGATCGATCTTGCCCTCCTTTGCCAGCTGTGTCAGATCGCGGCCAAAGGAGGAAAGGGTAGAGGAGGCGCCGTTCTGCGCGCCCGAGTTGCCACGCGGCATATCGCCGCGGATCCCCGAGCTCTTTTCATTTTTAGTTCCGAAATAGGCGGCAAGATCGTTTGCAATGTCCGAAAGCGACACACCGCACTCCTCCAGAAGCTTAACGCCGACGCAGTCCTTTTCGGAAATCAGCGCCAAAAGAAGATGCTCGGTGCCGATGTAGTTTTGTCCCAGACGCATTGCCTCGTAGGAGGAAAGCTCGATGATGCGCTTGGTGCGCGGCGTCATATCAGCGGCGCTCACATTGCTTGCCGTGCCGACACCGGCGTATTTGACAATGCCGTCCTTGATGCTTTCAAAATCTGCACCGCGCGCGGAGAGGATTCCGGCGGCTACGCTGTCGCTCTCGCCGGAAAGGCCGAGCAGGATGTGCTCCGAGCCGATATAGGTGTGCCCCAGCTCAGAGGCGTACGCCAACGCGCGGTTGAGTACGCTTTGGGCTTTTTGTGTAAAACGAATGGCCATAATGCTTCATCTCTTTTCTTTGATTTTATAGTGTTTCCTTGACGCGTCTTGCACGTGCCCGATCGCGCTCGCGCTCATCGAGATCGGCTTTGCCCTCGCTCAGCGCAAGACCGCAGGGCATGACCTCAAACAGAAGACTGTCAAGGTCCTTGTAGGTGATAGACTCAAGAACGCCAAGCGCAATGCCGAGTCTTACGTCCGAATAATATGTGAGAAACTCGTCCGAGGACAGGAGATACGCGTGACGGAGAATGCCCTCGGCGCGGCAGATGCGGTCGATGATCTTGGGATTCTTTTCGGGCGTGATCAATGCTCGGAGCTCGTTTTCACTTTCGGTGATCTGCTTAACCGCGTCGGACAGCTTTTGGAGCGTTTGCTCCTCGGTGATGCCGAGAGTGATCTGGTTGGAGATCTGATAAAGGCTTCCCCCAGCCTCGGTACCCTCGCCGTAAAAGCCGCGAATGGTCAGGCCGATCTTGGAAAGACGGTTCATAAGCGCGGGGATCCTGCCTGCCATCGTAAGAGCAGGGAGGAACATCATGACTGAGGCGCGCATAGCGGTGCCCAGATTGGTGGGGCAGTGCGTCAGATAGCCGAGCGTGTCGCTGTAGGCGATGGCAAGCTCACCGTCCAAGCGGTCGTCGACCGCCACGGCGTTTTTGTATGCCTCCTCAAGCGCAAGCCCTGACATCAGACATTGAATACGCACGTGATCCTCCTCACACAGCATGACCGCAAGTCCGCAGGTCTCGTTCAGCATCAGCGCGTGCGGCGTTTTTTTGCCGACAAACTCACGGCTGACGTAGTGCTTTTCGTAAAGTGCGCCCGCCTCGGTGGGAGAAATGGCGAAAAAGTCGATCTTCTCAAAGCCGCTGGCCTCGAGAAGTCCGCCGACCTTGTCGATGATCTCCGTGGCCTGCTCGCCGCTAAGACGCCCGCCGAAGGGATAGCCCTCAAGATTTCTCGCAAGGCGCACGCGAGAGGAGAGGACGATATCGTTGCTCTTTTGCGTTTTATTATACCAAGCCATATTTCATCCCTCCTTACGCCCCCGCTTCCAGCTCGCGGATCTCATCGCGAAGTCTTGCGGCGTTTTCAAAATCCTCCTGCTTGATCGCCTGCGCGAGCTGCTCACGAAGCGACTCAAGCTGACTCTTTCCGCCTTGCTTTTTCTTGTGCTTTGCCGGAGCCTTGCCGATATGCCTCGTGTTTCCGTGGATGGAGCGAAGCGTTGCTTCAAGCTCGGCGGCAAAGGTCTCGTAGCAGGACGGACAGCCCGCCTTTCCGCTTGTGCGGAAATCCTCAAAGCTTGCGTGGCAGAGAGGGCAGAGCTTTTTGCTTGTCCGCACGGTCTCGGGAAGCCCGAAGAAGCCGCTAAAGAAGTTGTCGGAGAGAGCGCCGAAGGGGGAGGCGCCGAAAAAGCCGCCATCCCAGTCGGTGTTGAGAATCAGCTCACCGTTTTGCTTCATTTCCTTGGCACATTCGCCGCAAAGCGAATACGAGCGGGATTTTCCGTTTACGGTTTGCTCATAAAAGACCGTAGCGTCCCGTTTTTTGCATTTTTCACAGATCATATTTCATACCTTCCTTTCCTATTTTAGCGCATAATGGACAGAATAATGTGTCGGAATATCTGCGCACGGATATTGTTTCGGAATTCGGGGGGGATTTCGGACAGCGCCGAGCCCGATAGGGCAGCGGCGATCATGTTTTTTTCGCGGTGGCTGATCAGACCGTTGTCACTCAGATTGGCAAGATATGCCGCCGCCGAGCGCTCGTCGATGGAATCTCCGATGGCGTAAAAGAAATGCATCAGATATTCGTCTCTCTGCATTTGCTTTTTGATAATGCGGATACAGCCTCCGCCGCCTCGCCTGGATTCAATGATATATCCGCGCTCCGGTGTGAAGCGCGAGGTGATGACGTAGCTGATCTGACTGGGCACACATCCAAGGCGTGCCGCCATATCGTTGCGCCTGAGCTCCAGAGAGCCGCCCGCCTCGTCCAGCATTTCCTCGATCAATTTTGCAATGGTATCGGTTAACATATCGTTTCTCCTTTTTGACCTTCTTTGACCTTTCGATTGTATTATAAAACAAAGGTCAAAGAAAGTCAAAGTCAAAAAAGGTCAAACGTTCAAAATGAGAGGCGATTTTTTGGGTTTATCACATTGTTTTCTCGTTTTTTTGAAAGAAATCTCGTTTTTTTACTGTTTATTGTCCTTGTAGATGAGTTCATATGCACCTACAAGAAGATCCCACGTAGTTTTATTGACCGTACCGGTTGCAGGTAGGAGATTTCGCGTTTGGAATTCGCGAATGGCGGTGTCGGTCTCCTCGTTGTAAATGCCGGTCTGCGCGACCGCCTCAATGTTGTCGTATTGCAGGCGAATCTCGCCCAGCATATACTGAATGGCCATAACGGCAAAGCTTTGCTCGCCAAGTGCGATCTCGTAGCCGTCGGGCAAAAGAGGGAAAAGCGGAAGCGCGCGCGGCTCGGCGGCAAGGGCCAGCGAGCGCTTGTATTCGTCATACAGTAAATTCCAGGTCACATCATCGGCACGCCCGGTTTCGGGAAGGCGGTGCTTACGCTGAAAGGCCGAGAGGGATTCTTCGGTACGGACATCCCACGTGCCCGAAAGCGGGGGCGACGGGATGCTCTCATCAAAATAGGAAAGCTGACGCAGTTAGCGTTGCAGGTTCAAAATGGCCTGCGGTCTTGTGGTCGGCTGATGGTTCATAGTTCTCCTTTCTATGCCCCGACCTCATAGCCGGGATATTGCCCCTCGCGAAGCACGTCTCCTGAGGAAAGCGTCGCGTATTCCGAGGCAATGGCGTTCCATACGGTGGCCTCCACAACGCCGTTTTGTGGCAAGCCGAAAAGCCGCTCAAAGGCGAGCACCGCCGCCTGCGTTTGCGTACCGAAATAGCCTGTAGGCTCAACGAGAGGGATCTCGGGGTAGGCTTCGGCAAGTGTGTTCAGATACCGTTGAAGCACGGTCACCTCGGGGGCTTGGGAGCCAAGCGTCAGGACCACGCCCGCAAAGGGAAGTACCTCCCCCTCGCGGAACTCGAAGGTGAGCGAATCGATGATGCCGAGGTAGGCGTCGTAGATAGCTTCAAAGGTTTTCGCATCCAGCTCCCCGGTCTGTGGAAGTCCGAAGGTCTGCTGGGCGGCGCGGACGGCCTCGCGCGTGGCCTCACCGAAAATACCGTCTACAGCGAGGGGCGGTACGGAGGAGTAAAACCGTGAGAGATAATCCAGATAATACTGTACGTTGCGAACGGCAAGGCCGGTGTCGCCAAAGCTCGGCAGCTCGTAGGGGAGTTGCGTGATGTCGGTGGCCTTGATGCCCTCGGAGCCCAGCTCCGCGAGGCGCTTGACGCTGGCATAGATCTGCTGGATCTTGTACCAGGTCGCCTTGCCCACAACACCGTCGGGCGTCAGGCTGAAGGCCTCCTGGAAGGCAATGACAGCATCCTCGGTGTTGTAGGAAAAAATGCCGTCCACCAAGGCGATCTTGGGGATAGAGGGGAAATTCTGCGAGATGCGGTTAAGGCGAACCTGGATCAGGCGCACGTCGGTACCCGACGAGCCCAGGCGAAGCGGCACCTCGGGCACCGAGGCGGTAAGCCCACGTACCGGTGCGTTGCGCACCAGATCAATGTCGTCGCCATAATAATAGGTAAGGATCTCGTACGGCGTTCTTCCGTTCTGCGCCAGCTCCTCGCTCCCCCATTGCGAAAGCCCCGGACAGGTGACCCGAACGCCGTCACAATAGGTGGCAAAAAGCGGCTCGATGTTGCCTTGACGCCGAATATAGTCGTTGAATAGCTCGCTGGCAAGAGCTCCTACATTTTCATAGATGTCGCGTCCCTTGACAAAGGACTGATCCACCGCGGTGGAGTTGGTGATGTCAAAGGGGTAGCCGCGTGAGCGGTAGTATTCGGTGTAAACGCGGTTGAGTGCGTAGGAGATCTGCGCGTACATGTTAGCGCGAATGGCGTTTTCGTTCCAGCTGGGGTAGATCTCGCTTGAGGCAACATTGGCGATGTAGTCTGCGAAGGGAAGGGTTACGTTTTCGGCATTTGACGAGGGAGGTCCCAGATGGACGGTTATGGTTTCGGGAATGTAGGGAATCAGAGGCGGCATGGCTTCTCCTTTCAAAGATCCGGAGGCTCGCTCTCGGTGTATTGTTGCCCGTAGGGCGGACGGCTTGACGAATAACCGTTTTTGGGGACGGGGATCATGTCGGCGGGCTGAATGGAGGTGACGCCGTCAAAGATCGGCACATTTTGTGCCAAAAGCGTTTGATAGCCATCCAAATAGACCTCTACGTTGTAGGAGGCGTAGGGCTTTTTGGTCTCGGTGGGCGACAGCGAAAGCGTGCGCGGAGGCGTCAGAAGTGCGATCTTGGGCGTGAGACCGTCCTCGCCACTAGACAGGCACGCGATGACCGCGGAAAAATCCGGCTCACTCCCGCGGATGAGCACCGTGGCACCCGGAAGCGGGAGCGCACCTGTGGCGGTGGAAACGCGGACGACAAGATACCCCGTGCCCGTGTAGCCCAGCGAATCGTATTGCGGTATGTCCTTGTTCATTTTTTCTCCTTTCGGTGGTAAATTTACGGCTTTATCACCAGTTTATGAAAAAAAGCGGACACGGTTCAAAAAAGTTGAAAAACCCCTTGCAAAAAGGGAAAAAGTTTGGTATAATAATAAGGCAATAAGAATCTTGGAATCAAGTCTTATTTTGCGGCATGGGCTGTGAAATAAGGCCATACCAGCCGGGGAATTAGCGGTGCCCTGTACCTGA
>JAGAUC010000287.1 GCA_017621015.1 Clostridia bacterium
AGAGAAATATCCCTTCTATGTTGACCGCCTTGCGGGCGGTGCCACGTGGTATCCGTACGCCTATGACAAGGCGCTGATCCACGACTACAAGGAAACACTTGGCGATTGGTTTCTCGGTTTTCAGGTGCACGAGAGCGGCTCCAACCTTCGCAAGAGCGACTGGGGACTGATCCGTCAGCTGGGAGACGGTCCGTACGATCTGGAGACGCTTCATAAGCATATGATGAGCGGCAATCGCTATACGCCCGAGGGAATGCTTCTGTATGACGTAAACTTTGGCGACGCCTACCATTATCACAAAAAGAAATGGGCGGAGACGCACGAGGAATTCCTTGTGGAGATGCGCGAGATGTATGAGCGCTGTATGTCCTACGTGGACAATGCCGTGATCACCGCCGATAGCTACTACCTTGCCACCAAGATGCAGCACGATGTTGGCGTGCGCAACTTTATGCCCGAGGTAGGCTGTCAGATCCCCTTTATGCGTGTGGCGGTTGCGCTCGCGCGCGGTATGGCAAAGGCCACGGGTAAGACTTGGGGTACTTATTATGAGTGCTGGCGCACCACGCCCGGCTACGGTTCCACCATGCCGTGCTTTAACGATGACCCGATCAACGAGTGGTACGTCAAGCAGGAAATGACCAACGATAACTTCTCGTCTTACGGCAAGAATGGCGGCTCCTCGCGTTTGCTTCAAAATCGCATTTACTACTATTCGCTCATGGCGGGAGCACAGTATCTGGCCGAGGAGTGGGGGCTTAACTGCAGCTACTCGGATATGAAGACCTTTGCGCTTTCCGAATACGGCATTATCAAAAAGAACTTTATTAACACCGCACTGAATATGCAGGGAATGGAAGCAAAAGTTCCCTTTGCGATCGTGCTGCCCAAGCGTTATCCTTGTGTCGAGATCAGCCGCCAGATCCTCAATATGCCCGTAAAGGACAATCGCGGCTACTATCTTGACGCGTCTCTTAGCGCGGCGGATACCGAATATTTCGGACATCTGGAGAGCGTGATCAAGCTGTTCTTTGCGTATAACGAGAGAGTGGCAGGGGACAACGAGGATCACGTTATGACCAACTCGCGCATTGGCGATGTGGTGGATATTATCTACGAAGATGTATCGGAAGATACACTTCGTAGCTATGATTATCTCATTGATGCGACCAAGAACGGTGATTTTGCCAAGGCAAACGCCGATAAGGGATACCGTATTCTTGAAAGCGGTGACCTGGATAAGCTGGAAGCCATGATGCCTGCGCTTATCCGCGAGACTATGCCGTGCTACGTGGATGCGCTTCATTGGCTGGTCTCAACCGATGAGAACGGCAAGCGTTACCTCTCGATCTTCAACAACTCCGGCAACGAGCGCGACATCCAGCGAGGGGATATCATTCACCGCGAGGCCGACCGCACCGTGACCGTGACCTTTAGGGAGGCCACCACCCCCGAAAAGCTGATGGAGGGCGTCAATATGCCCGTGGACATTGAGCGCGTGGATGACAAGACCTTTAAGGTGCACATCCCTGCAACAAGCTTTGCTATTCTAACGTTCTAAAAAAGAAAAACCCTTGAAGTTCCTTCAAGGGTTTTCCCAAATAGGAGGCCGATATGAATAAGAGACACACGTATTGCAATCCGCTTTCCTTGCCGGATATTCCGCGCGGCAAGGACGATTGGTATCCCTTTGAGCGGGGCATGTTCAGCCATGAGCGCAAGCCCGAATCGGTGAAAACCCCCGATTACCGCTCCATAAGTGATCCCACCGTCTTTTATCACGACGGTAAATGGTATTTGTACCCCAGCTACGGTATGGCGTGGGTGACCGAGGACTTTGAAAATTGGAAGCACGTCAAGACCGATCCTTACTGCCCGAAATACAGCCCTTGCATTACGCCGTGGAAGGATAAGTTTCTTCTGACCTCTTGGAAGTGTCCCTTGTACGTCGGCGATACGCCGACGGGGCCTTTCACCGAGCTTGGCGAATTCATTCGCCCGGATGGAAGCACATTTACACCGTGCGATCCTTGTATTTTCACCGATGACGACGGAAGAATCTATATGTACGCCTTTTCGGGACTTCCTCGCAAAGACCGCCCCGGAGAATTCATCAGCCGCATCGTCGGCTTTGAGCTTGACGGTGAGGATCCCCGACGCGTTGTGAGAGGTCCTGTCACCGTGCTGACTCAGAACACCGAGGAGCACGTGTTTGAGCGCTTCGGCGCTTTCAATCAGGACGTGGAATTCGGATGGATCGAAGGACCGCATATGCTCAAGCATAACGGAAGATATTATATGATCTACGCCACGCCCGACACTGCTGCACCCAACTATTGCATGGCGGTGGCATATTCGGATACGGATCCGCTTTCGGGCTTCGTTTACCAGAAGCGCAATCCTTTGACCATCCACTTGACGGGTATCGTTAAGGGAGCGGGACACGGTTGCGTTGAGCATGGCCCCGGCGGAAGCCTTTGGGCGTTCTACACCATCATTGCGCCTTCCACCTTCGTTTATGAGCGACGGATCGGCATGGATCTTGTGGATGTGGACGAGAGCGGAGAGCTTTTCTGCCCGAGTGGTGTGACCGACGCGCCCCAGTACGTGCCCTCCGAGAAGACCGACAAGCGACCCGGCATGAATGCTACGGGCGATTTTCCGCTGACCGCATGGCGCCGTCCCGAGGCCTCCTCCGAGCGTGAGGGAAGAGAAGCCTTTTACGCCACGGACGAAAGCTCGATCACCTGGTGGCAACCCAAAGCGGATGATAAGGAGCCGACGCTTACGATCGATCTGTATGCTACGTATAAGGTGAGCGCCTCGAGAATTTGGTGGAAGGATCTTGGTTTGGATTATGCCAAGGGAATTCTTCCCGGTGCGATCCGCTACGTGATCGAGGGCTTTGACGGCGAGACCTGGTACACGCTTCTTGACCGCCGCGATCTCAATGAAGACAGAAACATCGACTATTGTGATTTTGACGCCGGCGTTTGCCGTAAGGTGCGCTTGCGCATCACCGAGTGCCCGAAGGGCATCTCGCCTGCCGTGATCGACTTTACCGTGTTCGGCAAAAGATACATGAAGGAATAAAACTACGAAAAAAGCACTTGCTTAGCAAGTGCTTTTTTTGGTGGGCCATCAAGGACTCGAACCTTGGACCGACCG
>JAGAUC010000029.1 GCA_017621015.1 Clostridia bacterium
CAGATCGGCGCGCGAATCGACCAGGATGGAGCGGCGGATCTTGTTTGACCAGTAATCGTAGTGGGCAAAGCGGCGCAGCGAGGCCTCAAGACCGCCGAGAATGATCGGCACGTCGCCGTACGCCTCGCGGATTCGGTTACAGTATACAATGGTGGCGCGGTCGGGGCGCTTTCCCATCCTGCCGCCGGCGGAATAATAATCGTAGGTGCGCTTTTTGAGCGATACCGTGTAGTGCGCGACCATGGAGTCGATGTTGCCCGCGGTCACGAGAAACCCAAGACGCGGACGGCCGAACTCGCGAAAGGCGTCGGCGCTCTTGTAGTCAGGCTGAGACAAAATGGCCACGCGGAAGCCCTTGGCTTCCAGCACCCTTGAGATAATGGAAACGCCGAAGGACGGGTGATCCACGTAGGCGTCACCCGTCACGTATACAAAATCGGGACGGTCCCATCCGCGGGCGTCCATATCGGCCTTGCATATCGGCAAAAATTGAGTATCCTGCATAATGTTCCTTTTTTATGTTGATTTTAACGTTTCTTTGGCTTGCGAATGCCGAAAAATCGGCGCAAAAGCGGAGCGAGAAGGGCGGGGGAACGGAGTACGACGATCTTCATAGCAATGCCTCCTTGAAATGCGGTCTTTGTTGTCATTCTATGAAGATAATCGGGAAATCGTTACCGATTTTGTCGGTGTATGTTATCTGGATTCCGTGCTTTCGAGAATATACAGACCGCCGCGCCGCACCGAGACGAGTGCGCAGTTCTTCTCGATCTCGTTGGAGATCGCATACTGATGAGTGCGCTCCAGCGTGGCGTTGTTCAGCGGGTATTTGCAGCTGTCGATGCTGACGCCCTTTGCCTTTTTGTCGGCGGCGATCAGCGAGAGGTATTTGTAGCCGAGGTTGAGCACCAGCTCGCTGGTGGACTCGATGTAGCGCACGCGGTTTTTGCCGTCCGAAATGATGGCGCGGATGCGCGCGCGCCAGAGGTCCTCCAGGATAGCGAGGTTGGAGAGTGCGTGGTCGAGTCGGCCGTCAAGACCTCCGATGAGAAAGATGTCGGTCGCGCCCTTTTTTCGGGCGACGTCCACGGCCAGCTGGCTGTCGGTGAAATCCTTTTCGGCAGGCACCTGCAGCCGCTCCGCCCCCTCGGGAAGCGCGCCGCGGTAGGAATCAAAGTCGCCGACCACGATGTGCGGCGTTACGCCCAACTCAAGGGCATTTTGGCAGCCGCTGTCAGCGGCGATCACAAGGTCGCCCTCCTTTGGGCTATCGAGATATCCGTCGCGGTAAACGCTACCGCCGAGATAAATAAAAGCTCTCATGTTTATCCTTTCTTCCACCCGTGCTTGTCCTTCAGCGAATCGTACATCTCCAAAAAGCTTTCGTGGCGTGAGGGCGCGATCTCGCCGCGCTTTACGGCCTCGACAATGGCACAGCCCTCCTCCTTTTGGTGCGTGCACTTTTTGTAGCGGCACGTTCCGATAAGAGGACGGAACTCGCGCATGGTTCCCGGCAGATCGTCCTTATCAAAGAAATCGAAGCGTACGAAGTCCAAAAGCGAGAAGCCGGGGGTGTCGGCAATGTAGCCGATGCCGCCCTCGCATTCGTAGTCGAAAAGCTCCACGTGTCTGGTGGTGTTCTTGCCGCGCTCGATCTTGCGGCTGATCTCGCCCGTCTCGATGCTTCGCTCGGGAAAAAGGCGCGAGAGAAGCGAGGATTTGCCCACGCCCGATGCGCCGGCAAAGGCGGCGGTCTTACCGGCGAGGGTTTGACGGATGTAGGCGGCGATGGCGTCCACGCCGTCGCCGTTTTTGGCGCTGAGAGGAAAGACCGTAAAGCCGGCACCGCGGTAAAGCGAGACCAACCGCTCGGTGCCCTCGGGGTCCAGCTCACTCTTGCCCACAACGACCACCGGTTCAATTTCATTGAATTCGGCAATGGAGATCAGCTTGTCCACCGTGGACAGAATGGGTGAGGGAAAGGCTGAGGCCATCGAGACAAAGATGACATCCAGGTTGGCCAGCGGCGGTCGGATGAGCGCATTTCGGCGGTCAAGGATGCTGTCGATCACAAGCTCGGTCTTATCGGGGGTCTGACGGGCTTTTTCCGCCGCCGATGCGTCGCCGAGCAGCTCTACGCGGTCACCCACCAGAGGAGAGACGCCCGCGTGGCGGAATTTTCCGCGCGCGCGACAGGGGAGAAGAGTCTGTGTTCTCTCCTCACCGTCCGGGCGGACGTAATACAGGCCGCCAACGCCCTTTATGATCTTTCCGGTTACTCTGTATTCCATAGTTTACCCGTTCTTTGAAACGTAAAGTGTGATTTTTTTTGTGGATTTTTCCCCTGCGCTCGGCTCGGATGCAAACACGTACCCGTCAGGCAGGTAGGTGTGCTCCGCGTACACGGTGCTTACCTCGCATTCATAGCGCGCAAGGTAGTCGCGTGCCGCTTCCTCGGTAAGCCCCGCAAGGCTGGGCATTTGTCCGGGAAGCGAATACCGCGCCACGGTGATGCAAATGTCAAGCGGCTCATCCTTTCGCCTCACGCGCTTATCGGGCTTTGGGGACTGGTCGATGATCTTGCCGCCCTTGGACGGAAGGGAAACGTATTCCACCGAGAGGCGGTATCGGTCGCTATCAAGTCCAAGCGCCTCGGTGGAGGTATAGCTCTCGCCCAAAAGGTCGGGTGTGCGGATAAAGGTCATGTTCTCCTTTTGCCTTGAGAGTGCCGAAAAAAGGCAAGACAGGCAGATCACCACGCAAAGAAGGAGCGCCGAGAGTACTCCCATAAGGCAGGAGGGCAGGTGCAGCTGTCGTCTGAGATCTCGGAGAACGGCCCCTATGCGTGCTTTGATGTCGGCGTTTTCGGGGATCTGCTCCTTTTGAGGTGCGGTCACCTTGTGGGACTCCAGCTCATAAAGAAGCGCACCTGCGGAGCTCGGCCGCGCCAGGGGATCCTTTTCCATCGCGTGCAGAATGACGGCGTCAAGCGCCGGGGACACGGCGGGATGGACCAAGGACGGGGGGATGGGCGAGGAGGAGACGTGCATGGCGGCGATCCTTCCCGAATCGTCATCGGTAAAGGGAAGCGTGCCGGTTGCCATCTCATAGAGCATGACGCCAAAGGAATAGATGTCGCTCAGGTGATCAAGCGGCTTTCCCTCCGCCTGCTCGGGGCTGACGTACTGTACCGTTCCCAGGGTGACCTCGCTTGGCTCGGTGCTCTGGGAGGAGACAAGGCGCGAGATGCCGAAATCCATCAGCTTGATCTCGCCGCTTCCCACCAGCACCACGTTCTGCGGCTTGATGTCACAGTGCACCACGCCCTTGGCGTGTACCTCCTCCAGCGCTGACAGAATGGGGCGCATAAGAAAGAGGATCTCCCCCTCGGAGAGAGCCCCCTTGGTGGATATATGCGTTTTGAGGGTGATGCCCTCGATGTATTCCATTACAAAATATTTGTTATCGTCCTCAAGCGAGACGTCAAGTAGCTTTACGATGTTGGGGTGATCGAAAAGCGAAAGCACCTCAATCTCCGACAGAAAGCGGCGCGTGGCCTCGGGGTCGGCCAGGCGATCGGGGGCAAGCATTTTAAGAGCCACCGTTTGTCCCGCCACGCGGTCAAACGCGCCGAACACCACCGAGCTCTCGCCCTCGCCGATAATGCTGACAAGCGTGTACCGATCGGAAAATACACGCCCGAGATAGGTATCATACAGTGCCATCGTTTTCCCAAAGCTCCACAAGAATGAGGGTGATGTTGTCGCGGCTTCCGCCCTTTTTGGCACCCTCGATCATACGGTCGACCTTTTGCTCGGGGGTGAGCGTCCGGTCGGTGGCGATGCTCATACATTCTTCCTCGGAAAGGCCGTCATACAGGCCGTCCGAGCAAAGGATGAGTGCGGTCTCGCCCTGCTCGCTCTCGGTGAGGTCAAACAGATCGATGTCGGGAGACACGGTGTCCTCAATGCCCACCGCGCGTGTGATGAGGTTGCGGACGGGACTGCTCTTGGCCTCCTTTGCGGTGATCTCGCCCATATCGATCATGTGCTGAATATAGGAATGGTCCTTGGAGACCTGAAGAATATCCTTGGTATCTACTGTATAAAGGCGGCTGTCACCGAGGTTGATCCACGCCACGCTCCTGCCGTCGCAAACAAGTGCCGCAATGAGCGTGGTGCCCATGCCCTCGCTTTCGGGGTGGATGCTTTGATAGTCGCGAAGCACGGTGTTGGCGTGCTGTGCGGCGTTGGAGAGAATGAGCTCGGCCTCGCGGAGCGTGAGTGAGAGCTTGCCATCCCTGACGTGCACATGACAGACGGTAAGCACCGCCCGGGCAAAGCTGTCCAGCGCCAGACGCGAGGCGACCTCGCCCGCGTTTTCGCCGCCCATGCCGTCACAGACGACAAAGAGGTGCGCGTTTTCAGCGATATCGTAGATGCCGAAGCAGTCCTCGTTGTTTTCTCTAAAGACACCGCTGTCGCTTTTTCCTAAAAATCTCATGTCGTTCCTTCCGTATTTTTAGCCTCGGCGCG
>JAGAUC010000288.1 GCA_017621015.1 Clostridia bacterium
ACGGTTCCAGCAACAATTCACTCATAAAAATCTCCATAGATTTATGCAACGTTTTCTGTTTTGAATATATCATATTTTTTTATTTTTGTCAATAAAATTCACCGGTCTGCGACAAAAAAACATTTGGAAAAGCAGGCAGATCCTTCTTATTGATAGTATCGTTTCAGCGGAAAGGAGCCATTCGCAACCAGCCAAAGCGCCGGAAAAAAGCGCATGACGTTCCATACGAAAAAGCCGCGAAGCGAAAACTCGTCGATCAGCGCCATGGTTGCCGCCACACTTCTCGCGTCCTCAAACCAGACTACATGCTCCACGGGCCTTGTGTTTTCTCGGTCGTAATACCGATAGGTGGGCGACGCGGCCGTCTCGTCAAAGGAAATAAGTGCACTCTTGTCCCACGCCTGCTGTACTGCATCGACATTGGAGAGTGAGCGCGCCACCGTCTCACCCATCACAAACGGAAGCCGCCAGTCGTAGCCGTAATTGGGGGTGCCCAAGAATATTTTTTCGCGCGGAATGACCGAAACGGCATATTCCACCACGCGCCGCACCTTGTCAATGGGCGCTACTGCCTGCGGCTCACCGCGCGAATAGCCCCATTCATAGGTCATAAGGATCACGCCGTCGGCAACCTCCCCCATCCCCGCATAATCGTGCCCCTCATACAAAAGCCCCTCCTGCTCGGCATTATACTTGGGAGCAAGAGCCACGAACACCTTGATGTCAAGCGGTGCCAGCCGCTCCCTGAGCCTTCGGATAAAGGCGACGTATGCCTCCGCGTACTGACCGTCCACGTACTCAAAATCCACGTCGATCGCCTCGTACCGTCTGGCACGGACAACACGCTCGACCTCGTCGATCACTTTGCCCTGGAGTGCCTCATCACTCAGCAGTCTTGAGGAAAGCTCGGTGGAAAAGGTGCCGCGTTCGCTGAGCGAGGACAGATGCATAACGGGTGCCACGCCGTAGGTTCGGGCCAGTTCCACAATGCGCTCGTCATCGATGTCGATCAGAGTTCCGTCCTCGCGAAAGCCGTAGGTAAAGATGGTGAGATAGATGAGATACGGAAGCGTTCGACGCAAGACCTCCTCACTCACATTGGCATAAACGTAGCCACCACTTTCCGTCTGACGTGAATAGACTGTCTCCGGCAATACAATATTAAGCGTTTTTCCTGTTGTAACCTCGTCCTCTCCGCCGAGTGACGGGTTATTGCGCCAAAGAGTATTGACGTTGGTGCCGAATTGTCTGGTGATGGAGTACAGCGTGTCACCGCTGCGTACGCGGTAGGAAACCAGCGGCTGGAGGATGACCAGCGTTTGCCCGACCACAAGCTCCCCCGGGCGCTCAAGCAAATTGTCGGCTGCCAGTCTTTCCGCCGTTGTGCCAAACTGCGCGGCAATGCTTTCCAGAGAATCTCCGGCTTTTACTGTGTAAATGACCATAAAATCGCTCCTTTTATGCAGATTTCTCTTTAAAGCGTATGTTTGCTTATAGCGATTTGACAGAATATTTTTCTTGCACAGACAAATACTAATTCCAAATCCGAAAAAAAGAAAGGAACAGCTATGAACAGAGCCAGAATACAAAAATGCTGTGCACGCGAGATCCTGGACTCTCGCGGAAATCCAACCGTGGAGGCAACGGTGCTCCTGGATGACGGAAGCATCGGGACGGCCAGCGTTCCCTCGGGCGCCTCCTGCGGAAAATTTGAAGCGCACGAAAAGAGGGACGCCGACCCCAATTATTATCACGGCAAGAGCGTTCTTAAGGCCGTATACAACGTATCCAAGGTCATTTCCCCTGCCCTTGTCGGAATGTGCCCGACCGACCAAGGCGAGGTTGACCGCATTCTCTGTGAGCTTGACGGCACGGAAAACAAATCCAACCTCGGTGCCAACGCCATTCTTGCGGTGTCGCTGGCCAATGCGCGCGCCGCTGCCGGACACTTTGGACTTCCGCTCTATCGCTATCTCGGCGGTACGCTCGCGAGACGCATTCCCGTCCCCATGATGAACATTCTCAACGGCGGCGCACACGCG